>NZ_JBIUCZ010000024.1:0-54403 GCF_047975845.1 Sphingomonas mangrovi
GAACGGGTCGCGCGCGCCTACAACAACACCCCCAGAAAGTGCCTCGGCTTCCGTACCCCCGCCGAGGCGTTCCAACTGTTGCACTTCGAATGTGAATCCACATCCTGACGTTCGTCAGGATGACGGGTGGGGAAACCAACTCGCCGCCGTTACGCCAGTTCGGCGAGCGCCCTCGCGTCGAAGCCCCGCAAGCCGGCGGCGTCGCCTTCGCGGACCTTCGCCACCCAGTCGGGATCGCTGATGAGCGCGCGGCCGACGGCGATCAGGTCGAACTCGTCGCGTTCCATGCGCTCGACCAGCCGGTCGAGCCCGACGGTGGTCGAGCTTTCGCCGCCGAACGCGCCCAGGAACTCGCCCGACAGGCCGACCGAGCCGACGCTGATCGTCGCCGCGCCGGTGAGCTTCTTGGCCCAGCCGGCGAAGTTGAGCCCCTGCTCGCCGTCCAGCTCGGGGAACTCGGGTTCCCAGAATCGGCGCTGCGAGCAGTGGAGCACGTCGGCGCCGGCATCGACCAGCGGCTGCAGCCAGTCGGCCATCGCCTTCGGCGTCTCCGCGAGCCGTGCGGCATAGTCCTGCTGCTTCCACTGGCTGAGGCGCAGGATCACGGGGAAGTCGGGGCCGACCGCCGCACGCACCGCCTTCACCACCTCGCCGGCGAACCGCGAACGCTCGCGGATCGTCGCGCCGCCCCAGCGATCGGCGCGCTCGTTGGTGCCCGTCCAGAAGAACTGGTCGATCAGGTAGCCGTGCGCGCCGTGGATCTCGGCCGTGTCGAAGCCCAGCCGCTTGGCGTCGGCGGCGGCGCGGGCGAAGGCGGCGATGGTGTCGGCGATCGCTTCGTCGGTCATCGCGTCGCCACGCGGCTGGCCCGGCGCGACGAGGCCGGAGGGGCTTTCGACCGGTGCGTCCGGTTCCCAGCCGTCCGGACCCACCGTGGAGCCGGTGTGCCAGATTTGCGGTGCCATCTTGCCGCCGGCGGCGTGGACGGCGTCGATCACCTGCTGCCACCCGGTGAGCGCCTGCTGGCCGTGGAACAGCGGGATGCCGGCCATGTTGCGTGAGGCGGGGCGGTCGATCACCGTGCCTTCGGACAGGATCAGCCCCACCCCGCCTTCGGCGCGGCGGCGATAATAGGCGGCCTGGGGCTCGCCCGGGATGCCGGCGGGCGCGAAGCCGCGCGTCATCGGCGCCATGACGATGCGATTGGGCAGGTCGAGTGACTTGATGCGGAAGGGGCGGAAGAGGACGTCGGCGGATGCGGGCATTCGGCAGGGCTCCGTTGCGAAGGGAGCCGGGTAGGTATATCTGGGAAACCTGAGATCAATAAGGTACTCCAAAGTGCGCAGGTATATTCGAGGAAACCGCCGGTGATCGCGTGCGACCATTTCCATGCGGACTGCCCAAGCCGGCTGCTGTTCGACCAGATCGCCGACAAATGGTCGATGATGGTGCTCACCACGCTCGACGACGGGCCGCTGCGGTTCAACGCGGTCAAGCGGCGGCTGGAAGGGGTGACGCAGAAGGCGCTGACCCAGTGCCTGCGCCGGCTCGAACGCAACGGGCTGGTGTCGCGCCGGGTGATCCCAGCGTCGCCGGTGGCGGTGGAGTATGAGATCACGCCGCTGGGGCGCACGCTCCAGCCGCCGTTCCGCGCGCTCTATGCCTGGACGATGCGCAATCTGCCCGAGGTCGAGCGCGCCCGCGCCACCTTCGACGCACAGCGCGCCGCCTGAACCGTCCGGCGCGCGCCGCGAGGTAGCGCGCCAGTATCGCAGCGGCTGCATCGATGCTGCACCGAATGTCCATTTGTCCGCGCCCAGATTTCGCCTAGTCTGGCGCAGGGAACAGGGGGACATCATGCAATATCGTTGTGCGTCGGTACTGGCGCTGCTGTTGGCGTCGGCGCCGGCCTGGGCGGGGGACAAGCCGATCTACCAGCCGGCGCCCGACTGGGTGAAGCCGGCGCCGCCGCTCGACACGAGCAAGCTCGACGGCGAATCGCCCGTGCTGCTGCTCGTCGACCAGCAGCATCGGCTGCACGACGGCGAGCGCTGGGCCTACACCGACGGCGCGACGCGCATCGCCTCGGCGCAGATGCTCAACCAGGCGGGAACGGTGCAGCTGCCGTGGCAGCCCGACGACGGCGACCTGATCGTCCACAAGGTCGAGATCCTGCGCGGTGGCGAGCGGATCGACGCGCTGGCGAAGGGCGAGCGCTTCAGCGTGCTGCGGCGCGAGGAACAGCTCGAGCAGCTTCAGCTGACCGGCGTGCTGACCGCGACGATGACGGTCGAGGGTCTGCGCGTCGGCGACGTGCTGCGCGTCGCCTTCTCCACCACCAGCAAGGATACGGCGCTGGCCGGCAACGTGCAGACGGTGGTGCCGCTGGTGAGCGCACCGGTGCGCGTCGGCTTCGCGCGCACCCGGCTGCTGTGGGACGAGGGCACCGCGGTGCAGTGGCGGACACCGAAGGGCACCGCGGCCAAGCCGGTGCGCGCTGGCGGCTTCCAGGAGCTGGAGGTGGCGGTGCCGCTCGCCAAGGCCGAGGAACTGCCCGGCGACGTGCCGCTGCGGTTCCAGCGCACCGAGATGCTGGAGGCGACCAGCTTCGCCGACTGGCAGGCGGTGTCGCGGACGATGGCGCCGCTCTACCGCACCGAGGGCGCGATCCCGCCGGGCAGCCCGCTCGCCGCCGAGGTCGCGAAGATCAAGGCCGCCAACCGGGCGCCGCTCGACCGCACCGCCGCCGCGCTGCGGTTGGTGCAGGACGAGGTCCGCTACCTGTTCAACGGCATGGCCGGCGGCAACTACCACCCGCAGTCGCCCGCCGACACCTGGCAGCGACGCTACGGCGACTGCAAGGCGAAGACGCTGCTGCTGCTGGCGCTGCTCGACGCGCTCGACGTCGACGCGGAGCCGGTCCTCGCCAGCATCGGCATGGGCGATCTGGTCGCCGGCCGCCTGCCGAGCGCGGCGGCGTTCAACCATGTGCTGGTGCGCGCGACCGTCGACGGGCGCACGCTGTGGCTCGACGGAACCGATTCGGGCACGCGTCGGGACGACCTGGGCGATGCGCCGCCCTTCCGCACCGTGCTGCCGGTCCGCGCGGCCGGCGCGACGCTGATGCCGGTGCCGCTGGCGGCGCCGGCGCGGCCGCAGACGTCGGTGACGATCGAGCTGGACCAGAGCGCGGGCTACACGCTTCCCACCGTCTACAAGGCGACCTTCGCCCTGCGCGGCGCGATGGGCCAGGAACTCAACCTCGCCGCATCGCAGGCCGACCGCGAGCAGAAGGACCAGATGGCCGCCGGGATCATCGCGAACACGATCGGCAACGCGACGGTCGTCGATCGCAGCATCCGTTGGGATGCGGCGAGCGGGATCGCCACGGTCGAGGTGTCGGGGATCGCCGACAGCCCGTGGCAGAGCGACGACCGCAAGCTGCGGCTGCCGCTCGACCATGCGATCGGTCCGCTGAGCTTCGATCCCGATCGGTCCCGCACCGGCTGGCAGGGGCTGCCGGCGGCGACCAACGGCCCGGCCTACAACCGGATCGTCACGCGCGTTCGGTTGCCGGGGGGCGGCAGGGACGTCGCGCTGGACGGCGACCAGACGCTGCCGGGGCACTACGCCGGCCTCGCGGTCGATCGCCAGGTGACGCGGGAGGGCGACTGGATCGTCGTGCGCGAAGATCTGCGCGCCGATGGTGCCGAGATCGCCGCGGCCGACATCAACGACCAGCGCGGCCGCGTCGCGAAGGCCAAGACCCGCCTGCTGGCGGCGGTGGCGCCCGAGGTGCGGCCCGCCCCCTGGCAGGAGGTGACCGCGGCGGTGCGCGACAAGCGTCTGGCGCCGCTGGAGGCGGCGTTCGCGAAGAACGTCGCCGACCACGCCGACGATGCCGAGGCGTACGAGCGTCGCGCCCGCTTCCGCCAGTCGCTGTACGACTGGCGCGGCGCGCTGGCGGACGTCGACCGCGCGATCGCGCTGGGCTCGACCGCCGGGCGGCATCTGTGGCGCGCATGGCTGTACCGGCAGACCAACGAGGATGCCAAAGCGCACCTCGATCTGGTCGCGGCGGAGACACTGGAGCCCGGCAGCGTCCCGGTACAACTCGAACTCGCGCGGTACGAGGCGCTGCATGGCGAGGGGGCGGCCGCCGTCGCACGCCTCGACCGACAGGACGGGACGACCGGAGGGGCGCAACGCACCGAGCTTCAGATGACGCGGAGTTATGTGCTGGCAGAAGCGGGGCGCCGGGACGAAGCGATCGCGACGCTCGACGCGGCGATCGCGGCACGTCCGGGGCAGGTGCCGCTACTCAACGAGCGCTGCTGGGTGAAGGGCACGCGCAATGTTGCGCTGGAAGAGGCGTTGCGCGACTGCACCAAGGCGATCGAACTCGCCGATACTCCGTCGATGATCCTCGACAGCCGCGGTGTGGTCTACTTCCGGATGAACCGATTGGACGAAGCCCTCACCGATCTGGATGCGGCTTTGGAGCTTTCCCCCGGACGGCCCGCCTCGCTGTTCATGCGCGGCGTGGTGCGCAAGGCGAAGGGAGATGCTGCAGGGGCGCAGGCGGACTTCGCGGCGGCCAAGCTCCAGTCGCCTCGCATCGTCGAGGAATATGCGCGCTACGGGATCAAGCCCTGAGCGCACCCATCGCATCGATGCGCTGAAAACGAAAACGGGCGGCCCGGAAGCTCCGGACCGCCCGTTTTCCTTGATCGAGACGACGGGCTTACTTGCTGTCGTTCGCCGCGCCCGAGACGGCATCGCCGGCCGACGAGACGTCGCGGCCCGCGCCCTCGATCGTGTTGCAAGCGCTGACCATCAGCGCGCCGGCGACCACCATCAGACCCAGAACCTTACGCATGCGTTGTCTCCAAAGACATCATTGAACCTGTTCCGCATGAATGTCCGGCGCGGACTTTCGTTCCGCGCGCGTCTCGACCGCGAAAAATATCGGCCGGCCGAAGCGAACGGGAAGGTGCAGGAGATGCGAAAAAAAATGTGGGCCCGGACGCGTTACCGGGGGGGGGGGGAGGGTAGACGCGTCCGGGCCCGTGTTCTGGATAGCGAGAGCGGGGGGGCATAAGGTCGCTATCCGAAGAGCAGAACGGCGCACTGGCGGGGAGGTTCCGCGAAAAAGCGCACCCCATCAAATCTTTTTCGCCTCTGCGAAATCCTGGGGGATGCTCGCCGACTCGTGGGCGGCGCGACGGGCGCGATCAGCGGGCCGAGCGGCCGCTGATCGCGATTTCGTAGGCGCCCACCAGCGGATCGTGGTGGAGCGGTGCGCGCAGCTGGCGCGACAGGCCGAGCAGCACGCGCCCGTAGCGGGTGCCGACCAGCTCGCCGAGTTCGGCGCTTTCGACCAGCGCGGGCGAGCTGACGCGGACGGTCACCTGCTCGGCCTCGCCCGCAATCTTGGCGGAGATCCGCACCTGGGTCGACGGATTGACCGACATGGCGAGTTCGATCAACTCGGTCAGCAGGAAGGACACGGCGACGCCGACGTCCTGCGACACAAGCAGCGGCTCGACGTCGATGGTGATGCCGAGGCCCGAGGCATGTTCGGGCGCGGTGGCGCGGATGTTCGACGCCAGCTCGCCGATCACCGCGCGCAGTTCGAGCCCGCGGTTCTCCTCCATCTCGGCGTAGTGGTGGCGGTGGACCACCGCGAGCGCGTCGACGCGGCGCTGGATCGAGGCATAGGCGGCGCTGGCGTCGGCACTCGGCGCGCTGCGCGCGTGGAAGTTGATCAGGCTGGCGATGACCTGGAGGTTGTTCTTGACGCGGTGGTGGACCTCGCGCGTCAGCTTGGTCTGGCGGACCAGCCCCTCGGCAAGGTTCGTCTCGTGCTCGTGGACGGTGCGGGTGATCGCCTGGAAGGTGTCGCCGAGCTCGGCGATCTCCTGCGCCGGGGCGGAGCCCAGATCGATCCTGCCGATGCCTTCGCCCGGCGTGAATGCGGCGACGCTCGCGCGCAGCCGGCGCAGCGGACGGATCAGCAGCCGGTCGACCACGAACCAGCCGATGCCGGCGGCGCTTGCCCACATCAGCAGCGGCAGCAGCATCGCGACGAGCACCGGCGAGGTGATCGGGGCACTGCGCACCGACATGGCGAAGTTGAGGTTATCGACGCCGAGCGGCACCACCAAAGTCTCGTGCCGGTCGAGCGGACCGCGGCGCGGCAGCGCCTGGAGCAGAAGGGTGGCGCCGTCCTCCTGGTTCAGCTGCGCGGCATAGGGCGGGATGAAGCCGCTCGGTCGGGCGATGTCGGCGAGCACCGCGGTGGGAAAGAAGGCATCGGCACGGCTGCCGTTGGGGGCGGCGGGCAGGTGGACCACCAGCCCCTGTTCGGGAAGCAGCGTCACCTGGAGGCGGTCCGGTTCGGGCGGGGTCGGCAGCGTCACCGGCAGCGGCGCACCGCACAGGGTTGCGGCGTCGGAGCCCGCAATCTCGAAGCGAATGCCGGCGGCGGACTGCTGGGCGAAAATACCCTGGACACGCGCGCAGCTGGGCGAATCCTCGTCGTCGCCGTCGATCGCGAGCAGCGCGACGCGCAGCGCGTTGACGTCGCCGACCAGCTCGTTGGCGAGCGCCCGCGACGCCTCGACCCCGGCCACGCGCAGCCGGGCGCGGGTCTCCAGGTCGGCGGTACGGGTCGTCTGCAGCGTCGCGAAGAGCGCGATCAGCGCCAGCGGCAGCAGCGCGATGCTGAGGATCAGAAAGACGCGCGCGCCGGTCGGCAGACGCTGCAGCACCGCCGCAGGCGCGGTCGGCCTGCGGCGTTCGGGTTCATCCTCCGCCACGCAGCTGGCGCTATTGCAGCTTGCTGAGCAGGTCGAGCATCTCGTCGGGGATCTGTTCGCCGGCGGCGTCCTGATAGACCGCCCGCAGCGCGTCGCCCACGTTCTTCTGCTTGCCGTCCTGGGGCTTCTGTCTGTCTGTGGTCGCGGCGCGATCCTGCCGTTCCGCTTCGTTCGAACCCGTCACCAACTGCACACCCTAGCCCCCTAAGTGCGGCACCTCGCCGTGCACTACATGAACAAACCCGGCCACGCCAACCCATCGGATGCGAACAGGGGCGTCAACATCCGCGGCAGGCATGGCACCGGCGTATCACGTGAAACCAAATTCGCCTTCGTTGGTTCCACCCCCGACGCGAATTCGGGGGAGAGCGTCTCTTCCGCCGTCGTGAAAGTGAATTGCAAACGGTGGGGCGGCCCCCCAGAATGGCCGTTCCACCTTGGAGGAGACCTACCCGATCATGTCGCTTGGACAGCAACTGGCGCCGCACCTTCCTTTCCTGCGGCGCTACGGTCGCGCGCTCACGGGCAGCCAGTCGGAAGGCGATCGCTACGTGCGCGCCGCCCTGGAGGCGATCGTGGCGGCACCCGAAGAATTCCCCCGCGACGTGGATCCCCGCCTCGGTCTCTACCGCACCTTCCAGGCGATCTGGTCGTCGACCCAGTCGGAAGCGGACTTCGCCCGCGAGCAGGCGAGCGGCGACCAGGAAGCGATCGCGCGCGCCCGGCTCGCCCGCATCGCGCCGCTGTCGCGCCAGGCGCTGCTGCTGACCGCGATGGAAGGCTTCACCAACGAGGACACGGCCTATCTGATCGATTCCTCCGAGGAGGAGGTCGAGGCACTGGTGACCGAGGCGCTGCGCGAGATCGAGGCGCAGACCCGCTCGCGGGTGATGATCATCGAGGACGAGCCGCTGATCGCGATGGACCTGGAGACGATCGTCCGCGACCTGGGCCACGACGTGACCGGCGTCGCCGTCACCCGCGACGAGGCGGTGGCGCTGGCGATGGAGGATCGGCCGGGCCTGGTGCTCGCCGACATCCAGCTTGCCGACGACAGCTCGGGCATCGATGCGGTCAAGGACATCCTGGCCGAGTTCGACGTGCCGGTGATCTTTATCACCGCCTTCCCCGAGCGACTGCTGACCGGCGAGCGGCCGGAGCCGACCTTCCTCATCACCAAGCCGTTCCAGCGCTCGACGGTGAAGGCGGCGATCAGCCAGGCGCTGTTTTTCGATCAGTCGACGGTACCGAACGGCTGATACGGAGCCAAAACGATCTTCGGGGGTTAAGGCCATATGGTTGACGAGAAGCGCACGCACCTCAACACCGACCGCGCTCGCGCGGGGTCGACCCCCGGGATCACCCGCTACGTCCTCGGCATCTCGCTGCTGCTGATCGTCGTGGTGTACGCCATTATCCTCTGGGCCTGATCGGGCGGCCGGACGATCCGGCCGTCGTCCGCTGGCAATCGGCGGGTACATCCCTTATGTTGGCACCACCGGCGACGCTGCGACTGTGCGGCCGCCCACCGATCGGATTTTCATGACTGCACCGGAAGTTACGGGCGACGAGAACGACGTGGAAGAGACCGGCGCCGTCGAGCACGTCGCGCTGTCCGATCCCGAGTTCAAGAAGCAGCTGGCGCAGGTGATCCCGCACCTGCGCGCGTTCGGCCGCTCGCTCTCCGGCAGCCGCGATCTTGCCGACGATCTGGTGCAGGAAACGTTGCTAAAGGCCTGGGCGGCGCGTCAGCGATTCCAGGCCGGCACCAACATGCGCGCCTGGACCTTCATCATCCTGCGCAACCTCTATCTCTCGCAGATGCGCCGCGCGCGCTTCAAGGGCGAGTGGGACGATCTGGTCGCCGACCGCATCCTCGCGGCGCCGGCGAGCCAGGATCGCCACGTCGAGCTGTCCGACATGCAGCGCGCGCTGCTCCACCTGCCGCAGCCGCAGCGCGAGGCGCTGATCCTGGTGGGAGCGGGCGGCTTCGCCTATGAGGAAGCGGCCGAGATCTGCAACGTGGCGGTCGGCACGATCAAGAGCCGCGTCGCGCGCGGCCGCGTCGCGCTGGAGAACCTGCTGAGCAGCGGCGACCTGCCCGCGCGCGCCTCGCACCCCGGCAACGGCGACCAGACCGCGCTCGAAGCGATCATGGGCGAGGTCAACGAGCTCAGCCGCGACCGCTGAGGGCGGTGGCTTCCGACATTTTGTGACGTGGGGCACTCCGGCGACGGGGTGAAAGCGCCTTTCTTGGACGCCCGTCACCCCAGCGCAAGCTGGGGTCTCGTTCCGCGTACGGCGCGCTTGCGGCTGGAGATGCCAGCTTTCGCTGGCATGACGGTGGTGGCTGGCATGACGGTGGTGGCTGGCATGACGGGGTCGGTTGGCCTGGCCCGGCGGAAGCATATCCGGAAACGTCCGTCACCCCAGCGCAGGCTGGGGTCTCGTTCCGCATACGGCGCGCTAGCGGATGAAGATGCCAGCTTTCGCTGGCATGACGGATGGGGTGGGGTCGGTGTGCTCCGCTCCGCCTGCGGTCGCCTGTAGCGGGGCGCGTACGGCCCTCTGCAGCGGGCGATACCGGCCTTGGCTGGCAAAACGAACAGAACCGCCGCCTCAGTGGCGGCTGCCTACCCGATCCAGAGCGCGCAGATAGCCGCGGAATTCGTCGGGAAGTTGCGCTACGCCGTCGAAGCTCTCGCGCAGGGCGGCGCCGATGCCGTCGCGGTCGCGGGGGCGGCGCACGACGACGCCTCGCGATGCGATCGCGTCGGGCGGGGCGGCAAGGTGCCGGCGAGAAGACGAAGGTGCCATGCGCCGAACAACTCGACATTTCACGATTTGTTGCTTGACGCGGACGCTTTTGTCGTTGCGAACCCGTTCCTTGGCGACACGAGAGCTTCGATGGACCTGAACTCGGCGATCCGACGTGCCCGCGAGCACGCTCCTTTTCTTGCCCGATTGCTCGAGGTGGAGGCGCCGCTGGTCGAGCGCGACTGGCTCGACGATCCGCTGGGGCACGCAGAGGTCGACGATGGGGACATGCCGGTCGCACGGCGGCTGCGGATCGAGCGGCGGCGGGTGGCGCTGCTGGTGGCGCTCGGCGACCTGTCGGGCGCCTACGACCTGCGGCGGGTGACGGGGCTGCTCACCGCCTTTGCCGATCGCGCGATCGACGTCGCGATCCGCGCCGCGATCGAGGAGCGTACGCCGGGCGCGCCGGCACAGGGCTTCGTCGCGATCGCGCTCGGCAAGCAGGGCAGCCGCGAGCTCAACTATTCGTCGGACGTCGACCCGATCCTGCTGTTCGACCGCGCGACGCTGCCGCACCGCGAGCGCGAGACGCCCGACGAGGCGGCGATCAAGATCGCCCGGCGCGCGACCGAGCTGCTCCAGACGCGCGACGGCGACGGCTATGTGCTGCGCGTCGACCTGCGGCTGCGCCCAGCGCCCGAGGCGTCGCCGATCGCGCTGCCGGTGGGGGCGGCGATCAGCTACTACGAATCGCAGGCGCTGCCGTGGGAGCGCGCCGCCTTCATCCGTGCGCGCGCCGCCGCCGGCGACCTGTCGCTCGGCCGGCGCTTCCTGGTGGCGATCCGGCCGTTCGTGTGGCGCCGTGCGCTCGACTACGGTGCGATCGCCGAGATCCGCCAGATTTCCGGCCGGATCCGCGACCATTACGCGCAAGGCCAGGCGTTCGGCCCCGGCTACGACCTCAAGCGTGGGCGCGGCGGCATCCGCGAAGCAGAGTTCTTCGCGCAGGTCCACCAGCTGATCCACGGCGGCCGTGACCGGGCGCTGCGCGCGCCCGCCACGCTCGACGCGCTGGTCGCGCTGGCCGAGGCGGGGTGGATCGCGCCCGAGCAGGCGGCGACGCTGGGGCAAGGCTACACGCTGTTCCGCACCGTCGAGCATCGACTGCAGATGGTCGACGATCGCCAGACCCACAGCCTGCCGACCTCCGCCGAGGCGCTGGATAACGTCGCGCGGCTGCACGGGGTGGCGGACGGCGCGGCGCTGCTCGCGCTGCTGCGGCCGCAGGTGGAGGCGGTGGCGGCGGTCTACGACACGCTGGGCGCCAGCGACCGGCCGGCGGTGCCGGGGGACGGCCAGCTGCTCGAGGCGCGGCTCGGCGAGCTCGGCTTCGATCCGGCGGACCAGGCGGCGCGGCGCATCGCCGACTGGCGCAGCGGCCGCTATCCGGCGCTGCGCAGCCCGGCGGCGCGCACCGCGCTGGAGGCGGCGCTGCCCGAGATGCTGGCGAGTCTCGGCACCGCGGCCGATCCCTATCGCGCGCTGATCCGGCTCGACGCGATGCTCGGCCGGCTGCCGAGCGCGATCAACCTGTTCCGGCTGCTGGAGGCGCAGCCCGCGCTCGCCAAGCTGCTGAGCGCGATCCTGTGCCACGCGCCGACGCTGGCGGAGGCGCTGGCGCGGCGGGCGACGCTGCTCGACGGGCTGATCGACGCGAGTGCGCTGGAGGCGGTCGGCGCGGTGGCCGAACTCGCCGCGGAGATGGCGCCACGCGAGCCGGGTGCGCCGTACGAGGCGGTGCTCGACCATGTCCGCACGGTGGTGGGGGAAAAGCGGTTCGCGCTCGGCGCGCAGATCGTCGCCGGGACCAGCGATCCGCTGGCGGTGGCGGCGGGCTATGGCCGCGTCGCGGAGGCGGCGATCGAGACGCTGGTCGCCGCCACCGTCGCCCAATTCGCGGCGCAGCACGGGCGGGTGCCCGACAGCGAGCTGGTGCTGGTCGCGCTGGGGCGGCTGGGCGGCGGGCTGCTGACCCACGCCTCCGACCTCGACCTCGTCTATCTGTTCACCGGCGACTATCGCGCGGAATCGGACGGGCCCAAGCCGCTGGGTGCGGTGCTCTACTACAACCGGCTGGCGCAGCGGGTGAGCGCGGCGCTGTCGGTGCCGACCGCGTCAGGGCCGCTCTACGACATCGACACGCGGCTGCGGCCGTCGGGCGGGCAGGGGCCGCTGGTGGTCTCGCTCGACGGCTTCGCCCGCTACCAGCGCGAGAGCGCCTGGACCTGGGAGCATATGGCGCTGACGCGGGCGCGGCCGGTGTTCGGATCGCCGGCGGCGCGGGCGCAGGTGGCGGCGATCGTCCGCGCGGTGCTCGACGGCGACCGTCCGGAACGCGACGTCGCCGCCGAGGCACGCGCGATGCGCGCCGAAATGGCGCGGCACAAGCCGGCGCAGGGGCCGCTCGACGTCAAGCTCGCGCCCGGCGGCTTGGTCGACCTGGAGTTCGCGGTGCACGTCGTCCAGCTGGTCCATCGCACCGGCTTCCACCCCGGGCTGGCGGAGGCGGCGGCGGCGCTGGAGACGGCGGGGCTGCTGCCGCCGGGGATCGAGGCGGCGCATGCGCTGCTGACCCGTGCGCTGGTCACCGCCCGGCTGGTCGCGCCCGACGCGCAGCTGCCGCCGCCGGCATCGCGGGCGCTGGTCGCGCGCGCGCTCGGCCAGCCGGACTGGGAGCAGGCGGTTGCGTCGCTCGACGCCGCGCGGCAACGGGTGGCGGAGGCCTGGGCGACGGTAAGCGAGGACACGCGATGAACGAAGGCGATGCGATTCCGGCGGTGACGCTGACGGCGAGTGACGGGACGCGGTTCGATCTGGCGGCGGTGCGGCCGCTGCTGGTCTATTTCTACCCCAAGGCGGACACGGCCGGCTGCACGCGCGAGGCGATCGACTTCGGCGACCTCCAGCCGCAGTTCGAGGCGGCCGGGGTGACGGTGATCGGCGTGTCGAAGGACCCGCCGGCCAAGCTGGAGCGCTTCGCTGCCAAGCACGACCTCCGCGTGCGGCTGGCGAGCGACGATGGTGCTGCGTGCGAGGCGTTCGGCGTGTGGGGCGAAAAGACGCTCTACGGCCGCACATACATGGGCGTGGAGCGCGCGACCTTCCTGTTCGACGCCGAGGGGCGGCTGGTGCGGCAGTGGCGCAAGGTGAAGGTGCCGGGCCATGCCGAGGCGGTGCTCGCAGCCGCGCGCGACCTGCCGACGCCGGCGTGACCAGCATCGCGCAGGCCTGCCGCGCGGTGCTGGAGACCGCCGAGCCGCGCGCCAAGGTGAAGGCGGCGCGGGCGGCGGCGCGCGCCTGGAGACGCGGCGACCTGGCGTTCGCCTTCGACGTAGACATGCCCGACCGGCCTGGCCGACCCGACCGTCCCGAGCTGCTGCCGCCGAACCGCATGCCCAAGCGCGGCAAGGGCGGGTCCGAGCGCGGGCGGCTGGCGCTGCTCCACGCGCTCGCGCACATCGAGTTCGTCGCGATCGACCTGGCGTTCGATGCCGCCGGACGGTTCGGCGGCGAGTTCCCGCGCGGCTTCACTGACGACTGGATCGGGGTGGGTGCGGACGAGGCGATGCACTTCGCGCTGCTCGAACGGCGTCTCCGGCAGCTCGGCAGCGGCTATGGCGCGCTGCCCGCGCACGACGGGCTGTGGGATGCGGCGATCGAGACCGCGCACGACGCGCTCGCGCGGCTGGCGGTGGTGCCGATGGTGCTGGAAGCGCGCGGGCTGGACGTCACCCCGGCCACCGTCGAACGGGCGCGTGCGGCCGGGGACGAGGCCACCGCCCGCATCCTCCACCGCATCTACACCGATGAGATCCGGCATGTTTCCGCCGGCAGCCGATGGTTCGAAAGCCGTTGTAAAATCGAGCGAATCATCCCGGTGCCGCATTGGCAGATGCTCGTCCGGCGGCACTTCCGCGGGGCCGTTAAGCCACCGTTCAACGATTCAGCGCGCGCGAGTGCCGGTCTGACGCGGGATTACTACGCGCCGCTTGCGCAAAGCTGACCGGTAGGATCAACCACCACTCGTCAAGGCGCGGAGGGGCTGCAGCTGAGACATTGATGAGACGCGGCGGGCCGTGAACCGGCCGCGGAAAGCTTGGAACGCCGGACTCTAAATGATCATCAGCACCATCCTCCCGAACAACGCCGGTCTCGCCGAGCGGTTCCGTCGTTTCTTCGCAGCGCGCGACGTCATCGTGCATGACGGCCGGACCCGCCGCCGCATCCGCATCGCTGCACGCACCCAGGCGATCGCCACCGCGGTCGCCGCGCTGACGCTGGGCTTCTCCGGCTACGGCGTCGCCAACGCGGCCGTCGACACCGGGCTGGTCGCCCAGTCGGAGACCGCCGCCACCGTCGACAGCATGCGCCAGCAGGTCCGCACGATGCAGGCCAATGTCGCCGAGCTGCGCCAGGTCGCCGCCGCGCACGCCGCCCGCATCGACCAGCGTCAGGCGCTGATCGCCGCGGTGCTGACCGGCGAGGGCGATCCCGCCCGGCTCGCCGACGCCGCGCTCGCGCCGCTGCCCGAAGGCGGCAAGGCGCTCGCCAGCGTCACCGCGCCGCTGGAGCGCGTCGAGCAGCGTCAGGCACGCCTCGCCGCACAGGCGCAGCGCGTCGCCGCGGCACGGCTGGCCGAGACGGCGGGCGAAGTCCGCAAGCTGGGCCTGCGTCCCGAGAAGCTGGGCATGGGCGGTCCGTTCGAGCCGGTGAGCGCCAGCGAAGCCGCCACCGTCACCGCCGCCTCGACCGAGGCGGACAGCCAGTTCCGCAACCTGTTCATGACCTGGAAGAAGCTCGACACGCTCGAGCAGGCGGCGATCGCGATCCCGTCGCTCCAGCCGGTCGACAACATCAAGCTGTCGAGCAACTTCGGCGTCCGTTCCGACCCGTTCCGCGGCACCGCCGCGATGCACGCCGGCATCGACCTTCCCGGGCCGCTCGGCACGCCGGTCTACGCCACCGCCGACGGCATCGTCGGCCGCGCCCAGCGCGCCGGCGGCTACGGCAACCTGATCGAGCTCAACCACGGTAAGGGCATCCAGACCCGCTACGGCCACCTGTCGAAGATCCTGGTGAGCCAGAACACCCGCGTCCGTCGCGGCCAGCTGATCGGCCTGATGGGCTCGACCGGCCGCTCGACCGGCAGCCACCTCCACTACGAGGTGCGGATCAACGGCGCCGCGGTGAACCCGGTTCCCTATCTGCAGGCGGGCGACCAGCTGCTCGCGGCGCAGGATCGCGCCGCCCGCAACCGCCAGCTGGGCGTCGGTGGCCCGGCCGAATGATTTCCTGACCATCGGAACGGAGAGGAGAGGGGCCACGGCGACCGCATGGTTGCCGATGGCCCCCGCACCGCTTATCTCCGCCGCATGGCCAGCACCCTGTCTTCCGAAGTCGGCTTGACCCCCTCCGCCGCGGCGCGCGTCGCCGCGATCGCGGAACGCCAGGGCAAGCCCGCGATTCTGCGTCTCTCGGTCGAGGGCGGCGGCTGTTCGGGCTTCCAGTATCGCTTCGGACTGGCGGAGGCCGCCGAGGGCGACGACAGCGTCACCGAGACCGACGGCGTCCGGCTGGTGGTCGATTCGATGAGCCTTGATCTCGTCCGCGGCGCGCAGGTCGACTTCGTCGAATCGCTGGGCGGCGCAGCGTTCAAGGTCGAGAACCCCAATGCCGCGTCGGGCTGCGGCTGCGGCACCAGCTTCTCGATCTGACGGCCCAAGCGTGCGCATCGTCAGCTACAACGTCAACGGCATCAAGGCGCGGCTGCCGCGCCTGCTGGAGTATCTCGCCGAGGAGACGCCCGACGTCGTCTGCCTCCAGGAACTCAAGTCGAGCGACGAAACCTTCCCCGAGGCCGAGATCCGCGGGGCCGGCTATGGCGCGATCTGGCACGGACAGAAGGGGTTCAACGGCGTGGCGGTGCTCGCCAAAGGCGCCGACCCGATCGAGCGCCAGCGCGGCCTGGCTGGCGAGCCGGAGGACGAGCACAGCCGCTATCTGGAGGCGGAGGTCGACGGGGTGGTGATCGCATCGATCTACCTGCCCAACGGCAATCCGCAGCCCGGCCCCAAGTTCGACTACAAGCTGCGCTGGATCGAGCGGCTGTCCGCGCGGGCGCGCGCGCTGCTCGCCGAGGAGCGGGCGGTGGTGCTGGCGGGGGACTACAACGTCATCCCAAACGACGACGACGTCTTCTCGGTCCGCGCGATGGCGAGCGATGCGCTGGTGCAGCCGGAGTCGCGGCAGGGCTATCGCGCGCTGCTCGCGCAGGGCTGGACCGACGCGCTGCGCACCCGCTTTCCCAGGGGCGGGGTGTGGACCTTCTGGGACTATCAGGCGGGCGCGTGGCAGCGCGATGCGGGGTTCCGCATCGACCATCTGCTGCTGAGCCCGATCGCCGCCGATCGCCTGCAGGACGCCGGCGTCGACAAGGACTATCGCGGCCGCGAGAAGGCGAGCGACCACGCGCCGACCTGGGTGCGGCTGCGGTGAGCCGCCTCGCCTGCGTGGCGCTGGCCGCCGCGCTGCTGAGCCCCGCCGTCGCGCACGCGCGCGACTATTGCCCGACCCGTCCGGGGCTGGGCGAGAGCCCGTGCGTGCTGGACGCCGGCAAGGGCGCGGTCGAGACCGCGCTCGTCGACTGGGAGCACGACCGCAGCGCCGAGGCGCGCACCGACACGCTGCTGATCGCCGACACGCTGCTGCGCTACGGCGTCAGCGAGCGCGCCGAACTCCAGATCGCGTGGCAGCCCTATGGCCGCGAGGTCGCCCGCGACCGGCTGCTGGGTGAGACCGAGCGGCGCGACCGGGTCGGCGACCTGTCGATCGGCACCCGCGTCAACCTCGCCAACCCGGACGGGTCGGGCTTTTCCTGGGCGGTGCAGCCGTCGGTGACGCTGCCCGTCGGGCGGCAGCCGATCGGCGGGGGCAGCTCGGGCGCGAGCCTGATCGTGCCGGTCGCCTACGAACTCAGCGACGCGCTGAGCCTGGAACTCACGCCCGAAGTCGCCGCCGAGGCCGACGAGGACGGGCAGGGGCGCCATCTGGTCTACGGCAACATCGTCGGGCTCGAACTCGCGCTCGGCGAGACGCTCAAGACGACGCTGGAGGGGGAGGTGCGGCGCGACGACGATCCGGTCGAGCACGCCACCTATGCGCGGGCCGCGCTCGCGTTCGGCTGGATGGCGAACGACGATACGCAGCTCGACGTCGGCAGCGCCGTCGGCCTCAACCACGACACGCCCGACCTGCGGCTCTATGCCGGCGTCTCGCGGCGGTTTTAGGGTGTATCGACATTCATCGTTGAAGTCCTGAACTTCCCCCTTCATCCGTTCGCCTCGAGGTGCCGTCGAGCTTGTCGAGACGGCGTATCGAGAGGTCGGTCGTTGGGGCTCTCTCGATACGGGCTCTCGACAAGCTCGATCCCTACTCGAGACGAACGGGAAATGGGTGAATGTCGATCCGATCTAGGGGGCGGCGGCATCCGCGACCGGCGCCGAACCCGGGCGTTGCCGGCGCGAGGGGGCGCGACATAGCGTTTTCCTGAGGAAGGGATGCGATGACCGGGCTCACACCGACCGTCCTCGACGTCTACCAGCGGCACGGGGAAGCGTGGGCTGCGCTGCGGGCGGACGAACTGGTCGAGCGCGCATGGCTCGACCGGTTCTGCGCGCTGCTGCCGGAGGGCGGGACGGTGCTCGACATCGGCTGTGGCTCCGGGCTGCCGATCGGGCGCGAGATCGTCCGTCGCGGATACGACCTCCTCGGGGTGGACGGCACGCCGACGATGCTTGCGCTGTTCCGGCGCAACCTGCCGGGCACGCAGGCTCGGCGGATGGACATGCGCCGGCTCGCCCTGGGGCGGCGCTTCTGCGGACTGCTCGCCTGGGACAGCTTCTTTCACCTCTCGCCCGAAGATCAGCGGCCGATGTTCGCGCGGTTCCGGGCGCATGCGGCAGCGGGCGCCGCGCTGATGTTCACCAGCGGCAATGAAGAGGGCAGTGCGATCGGCGCGCTGGAGGGCGATCCGCTGTACCACGGCAGTCTCGATCCGGGCGAATATCGCGCCTTGCTCGATGCCGCCGGCTTCGACGTGGTGGCGCACGTCGTGGCCGATCCGAGCTGCGGCTACCGGACCGTCTGGCTGGCGCGACGGCGCAGCTGATCGGCGCAGGCGAGGCGTTTCGCCAGGCGCTCCGCACGCCCATATCGGGGTGGTCGTTCCCTCAGGAGGCTTGCCGCCCATGTCCTTGCTCGATCGTCTCCGTCTCACGATACCCTTGATCCAGGCGCCGATGGCCGGCGTTGCCACGCCGCGGCTGGCGGCTGCGGTGTCCGAAGCGGGCGGGCTGGGCTCGATCGGGGTGGGGGCGACCGACGCGGCCGGTGCGCGGGCGATGATCGAGGAACTGAGCGGCCGCACCGACCGCGCGTTCAACGTCAATCTGTTCGTCCACGACACCCCCGAGGCGGATGCGGCGCGCGAGGCGGCATGGCTCGAAGCGCTGGCGCCGCTGTTCGCCGACTATGGCGCGGAGCCCCCGCGTGTGCTGCGGACGATCTACCGCAGCTTCGCCGACGATCCGGACATGCTGGCGATGCTGCTGGAGCTGGCGCCGCCCGTCGTCAGCTTCCACTTCGGCCTGCCTTCGGCCGAGGTGCTGGCGGCGCTGCGCGGGCGCGGCATCTACCTGATGGCCACCGCCACCAGCCGCGAGGAAGCCCGGGCCATCAAAGCGGCGGGCCTCGACGCGATCGTCGCGCAGGGCATCGAGGCGGGCGGCCACCGCGGCATGTTCGACCCGATCGCGCCCGACGATGCGCTCGGCACGCTCGCCTTGACCCGGCTGCTGGTGCGCGACGCAGGACTGCCGATCGTCCCCGCCGGCGGCATCATGGACGGCGCCGGCATCGCGGCCGCGCTCGACCTCGGCGCCGCGGCGGCGCAACTCGGCACCGCGTTCGTAGCCTGCCCCGAGTCGGCCGCGGACGACGCCTATCGTGCCGCCCTGACCGGCCCCGGCGCGGAGCATACGACGCTTACCTCGTGGATCTCCGGCCGTCCGGCGCGCGCGCTCGCCAACCGCTTCACGGCGCTGGCCGATCGGCTGAATGGGCGCGTGCCGCCCGACTATCCGCGGGCTTATGACGCCGGAAAGGCGCTCCACGCCGCGGCGAAGGGGAATGGTGAGCATGGCTTCGGTGCGCAATGGGCCGGGCAGGGTGCGCCGCTGTCGCGGGCGATGCCTGCCGCCGAGCTGGTCCGCACGCTGCGGGAAGAACTCGACCGCTGCCGGGGCTGAGCGCGTCGACCCTTGCGCGGTAGCGCGCGGAAACCGCCATCTATCGGCGTAAAGTGCGAAGCTTCAGCGGTGCGTGGCGCCTACCGGTGTGACGCCGTTGGCTAAGTATCTGAAACCCCAAGGCCCAAGTGTTTGGCACGCATGATGCACTGGTTCGGATGTCAGCCAATCCGGCTGCGGATCAGGGAGAGTGTCATGACCGTTCGTATCGTTGCCGCCGCCGCTGCCGTCCTCGTCGGCGTCGCCGCCGTTGCCGCCCCCGCCTATGCCCAGCCGCGCAGCGGCCCCGCCGCGCCGCGGACCGTGCCGGCCCCCGCGCCCGCCGAGTCCGTCGACGCACCCAAGCCCCAGACGCAGAAGGCCACCCGCTACTGCTCGAACGAAACGCTTACCGGCTCGCACATCGCCAAGCGCGTGTGCCACACCCGCGACGAGTGGCTGGGCATGGGCGTCGACCCGCTCGACTATCTGCCGCGCTGAGCCCCCGCGCCGAGCCGGTACGCGCCGGGGGTAGGGCCCGCCCCCGGCAGCGGCGTCACAGGGTGCGCTTATAGACCTGATAGACCCGGTTGATCCGGCTCTGGATCGCGTCCGCGATCGCGATCATCCCCTGGTTGTCGTCGAGAATCCAGCCGATCTCGCCGCGCGAGGCGCCGAACTTGGTCACCGCATCGCGGCGGATATATTCGATCATCATGAAGGCGAGCTGGCTCGCCATGCGCGAGGCCTGCAGCCGCTTGACGACGCCCATCAGCGGCACGCGCATCGTGCGGACCTGCGGCTTGCGCAGCCAGAGCAGCAGCTTGGCCCAGCCGAACGGCAGCAGCGAGCCGTTGAGCGGCTTGATCGCCTCGTTGAGGTCGGGAAGCGTGATCATGAACGCGACCGGCTCACCATCCAGCTCGGCGATGCGGATCAGGTCCTCGAACACGATCGGCTTGAGCTTCTTGCCGACGTCGTCGATCTCCGGCTGGGTGAGCGGCACGAACCCCCAGTTGTCCGACCAGGCATCGTTGAGGATGCCCAGGATGATCGCCGCTTCCTCGGCGAACTTCGACTTGTCTACCCGGCGGATGCGGATGCGGTCGTTCTTCTCGCCCGACTGGATGATGCGGTTGACGATCGGCGGAAACGTCTGGGTGATGTCGAGCTCGTAGGTGACGAGCTGCTTGGCCGGCTGGTAGCCAGCGCCCTCGATCCAGCCCTGATAGTCGGCGCGGTGGTGGCCCATCATCACCGTCGGGCTGTGATCGTGGCCCTTCACCAGCAGCCCCGGCTCTTCCCAGATCGAGAGGCTGACCGGCCCGATCGCGCGAGTCATGCCCTTGCCGCGCAGCCAGGCCTCGGCCGCCGAAATCAGCGCGGTGCCCACCGCCGCGTCCTCCGCCTCGAACATGCCCCAGAAGCCGGTGCCGGGGCCGAAGCCCTGCTCGGCCGGCATGGTCAGGGCCAGCGTGTCGAGATGCGCGGAGATGCGCCCGACGACGCGGCCGTCGCGCTCCGCCAGCATCAGCTGGGCTTCGGCATGGCTGAACCAGCCGTTCTTCCTGGGATCGATCTGGCCCGCGAACTCGGTCTTGAGCGGCGGGACCCAGTGCGGATCGTCGGCATAGAGGCGGAACGGCAGGTCGATGAACGCCTTGCGGTCCGCCTTCGACTGGACGGGACGGATCGTCGGTTGGGGTGCCACTCTTGCCTCCGGAAAACGCGTCCCTCGCCTCTAGCCGCGGGCGGGGCGGAAGGCGAGGGGATCGATCGGCTGCGGCCATCACGGTGATTGATTCAAGTCATCAGCCGGCAAGCCTGGGGGCGCTACAAATGCCACGCTGTCGCCACTATCTCTGCGCAATGGAACACGTCATGGAACCCACGCTTGCCCTTTCGCGGGACTCCGCCGCCGGCGCGCGCGTCGCCGAGCCCAAGCTGCGGATCGTCGACGACAAGACGATGCTGCGCGCGGCCGCCGATCTGACGCGCGACCTGAACGCGCCGAACCGCGGCCTCTACTGGGCGGACCTGCTCGGCTCGGCGGTGCTCGGCTACGGCGCCCTGGTGGTGGCGGTGCTCGCCTCCTCGACGCTGGTGACGGTGCTTGCCGCCGTGGTGTCGGTGCTCGCGCTGTATCGCGCGCTGCTGTTCATCCACGAGGTCAGCCACATGAAGCACGCGGCGCTGCCGCACTTCCGGCTCGGCTGGAACATGGTCGCGGGCATCCCGATGCTGGTGCCCTCGTTCATGTACGAGGGCGTGCACAACCTGCACCACGCCAAGACGCGGTACGGCACCGCGGACGATCCCGAATATCTGCCGCTCGCGCTGATGAAGCCGTGGACGCTGCCGCTGTTCATCCTGGTGTCGCTGCTGGCGCCGGTCGGCCTGCTGATCCGCTTCGCGATCCTGTCGCCGCTGTCGTGGCTGTCGCCCAAGCTGCGCGACACGGTGATCGCGCGCTATTCGTCGCTGTCGATCAACCCCGCCTTTCGCCGCCGCATTCCGGCGGGCGAGCAGCGCGTGCTGTTCGACCGGCTCGACGCCGCGGCGAGCGTGTGGGCGATCGCGCTGGTGGCGATGGTCGCGACGGGCGTGATCCCGATGCGCGGCTTCCTCATCGGCCTGGGCATCGGCTCGGCGGTGGCGCTGCTCAACCAGGTCCGCACGCTGGTGGCGCACCTGTGGGAGAACGAGGGCGAGCAGATGACGGTGACCGCCCAGTATCTCGATTCGGTCAACGTGCCGCCGCCGGGGCTGCTGCCCGCGCTGTGGGCACCGGTGGGCCTGCGCTACCATGCGCTCCACCACCTGCTGCCGAGCCTGCCCTACCATTCGCTGGGCGAGGCGCACCGCCGGCTGAGCGCGGTGCTGGAGGAGGGCTCGCCGTATCACAAGGCGAGCTACCGCAGCGCACTGGGCCTGATGCACCGGATCGGCCGGAGCACGAT
Organism: Sphingomonas mangrovi; assembly: GCF_047975845.1. NCBI lineage: Bacteria > Pseudomonadati > Pseudomonadota > Alphaproteobacteria > Sphingomonadales > Sphingomonadaceae > Sphingomonas > Sphingomonas mangrovi. The sequence continues at coordinate 21,883 of NZ_JBIUCZ010000024.1, forward strand.
GGTCCGGCGCTGAGGCGAGCGGCGCGAGAGACAAGAGGGCGGCTCCGGCGGGGCCGCCCTTTTTCGTTAAGGGCGGGCGGCGCCTTTCGGGGGAGATTCATTCCCTGATTCCAAGGCCGCCGCAGAAGACGATCTCGTAGGTGCTCAGCGGGGCTGCGCGCTCCACTTGCGGACTGCTAGACGAGGCGTCAGCCGCGTTCGTATGCGCGCTGTAGCAGGGGTTGTGCCCGTTCGAAGTCGCTTTGGGTGCGGAGCGAGACCTCTAGATCTCCGGTGCCGAAATGGCCGATCTTGCGAACGTCGCGGGTGAAGCCCGGCTCGAGCGTCACGTCGTCTGGATTGATCTTGAGAAATGCGGTGACGACCGCAGCCTGGGGATACACTTCGAGGCACACGAAATTTTTGATCCGCTTGAACGCGAGATAATATTTGAGCTCTTTCAGCTGGACGTCGTCTCCCAAGGACGTGAGGAAGCTGCTCACCGAGAAGAAGAGGTCACGCAGCGAGGCGGGGGCATTCGCCAGCCGATAGTCGATGCGTTGGGATTGGTACGGGTCACCCGCAGCCTTCGCCTTAGCGGGCGCCGGAACCTCCCCGCCGGGCGAAGAAAGCGGCCCGGCCCGGACGTTCTTCGTGGCATGCACCAGCTCGATCATCAGCAGGTCGTCGCCGAACCTGCGGTAGCGAAGCAGCTCGATGCTGCGGTTGATCTGTTTGACGGCATGTGCGTCGTACCGGGTGAAATCACCGGCGATGCAAAGCAGCCTCGGTGCGGACCAGTCGACGTTCGCCGCCGCCGCCTGACCTAGCCGTTCCAGCACCAGCCACTGGAAGTCCTTGCGGTGGTCCATCAGCCAGTCGAGATAGAACAGGCCCTGATTGATGACGTTCTCGTTCACCGCGCGCTTGTATTCGATGATGACGGGACAGCCGTCTTCATCTAGGCCGAGCGTGTCGATGCGGCCGCCGTGGACCGGGCCGGTCGAGTATTCGGACGCCAGAAAGCGGACGCCGAGTAGGGTCTCCAGATTAGCCTCGAACAGCTGCTGGAGCGACTTTTCGACCTGGACCGAGGCAGGCGCAAGTTCCGTGGCTCCGCCAGCGCCGACGGTGAATAGCTTTATGTCGCTCAACCCGATCTTCCCCTAACCCTGACGAGGCAGAAGGTAGAGGCTGGAGAGCGGCGAACGCAACTCCGCGCGCCCCGCTATTCTTCCGTCCGGATCAGCACCAATTCGCCGATCAGCAGGAACAGCAGGAACGGGGCCCAGGCGGCGAGGAAGGGGGGATAGGCGCCGAGGTTGCCCATCGCGAGCGCGAAATTGTCGGCGACGAAATAGGCGAAGCCCAGTGCCATGCCGATCACCGCGCGCACAAACAGCCGGCCGGAGCGCGCCACGCCGAAGCCGGCGACCGCGCCCAAGAGCGGCATCAGCACCGACGACAAGGGGCTCGACAGCTTGTGCCACAGCGCCCCGTCGAGTGCCTTGGTCGGGCGGCCGGCGGCGTCGAGGTCGGCGATCGCCTCGCGCAGGGCGCCGAACGACAGGCTGTCGGGGTCGACGGTCGCGAGGGTGAACTGGTCCGGGCGTACGCCCGAGGCGACGCGCAGCGTGCCGAGCCGCTGGACCTGGCCGGTGCCGACGGTGAAGCGCACCGCGCCGTCGACCCGCCACTGGCGCCCGTCGAACTGGCCCTGGGTGGCGGTGAGGATCGAGAGCAGCCGGCCGCCCTCGCGCTCGTAGACGGTGATTCCGCGCAGCACCGCGGCGTTGCCACGGCCCTGGATGCGATCGACGCGGATCAGGTTGGCGCCGTCGCGCACCCACACGTTGCCCCGCTCGCCGCTGTCGATCGGCAGCGTGCCGTAGTCGACCTTCTCCCACTGGGTGAGGGTGGCGGTGGCGCGCGAGACGATGCGGTCGTTGAACAGGAAGGAGATGGCGGCGACGCCCAGGCTCGCGACCAGCAGAGGTGCCAGCACCTGATGCGCCGACAGCCCCGACGCCTTCATCGAGATGACTTCGCTGTTCTGGTTGAGCTGCATCAGCGTCAGGATCGTGCCGAGCAGCACCGAGAAGGGCAGGAAGCGCGCGATGATCTGCGGCATGCGCAGCGACACGTAATGCCACACCTGCGCGTCGGTGTTGCCGGGGAAGGCGAGGATCTTGGCGCTTTCGCTCAGCAGGTCGAGTGCCTGGAGCACCAGCACCAGCGCCGCCAGGATGCCGAAGGTGCGCACGAGGAACAGCCGGACCATGTAGAGCGCGACGGTGCGCGACGGAAAGGGCGAGCTGGCGCTCATGGCTGCGCCTTCCGGCGGCGGCCGGGCAGGCGGCGGACCACCGCCTTGATCCCCTTGTCGAATGCCTTTTCCAGCGCGCCGATCGGCTGGCCGCCGGGGACGTGGGCGATCGTATAGTACATCCAGAACACCAGCCCGGCGAAGACGAGGAACGGCGCCCACAGCGCGATCAGCGGGTCGACGCGGCCGAGCGCGCCGAACGCCTCGGCGTATTCGTTCACCTTGTGATAGGTGACGATCATCACGATCGAGAGGAACACGCCGAGCGCCGAGGTCGAGCGCTTGGGCGGCACGCCGAGCGCGAGCGCGAGCATCGGCAGCAGGAACATCGTCGCCACCTCGACCAGCCGGAAGTGGAAGTTGGCGCGCGCGCCGACGCGGGTTTCCGGCGTCTGCGACGCGTCGTGGCCGGTGACCGCGAGCTCGGGCAGCGTACGCTCCAGATCGCGTCCGCCGCGCGGGCGGAAGTTGCCGAACTTGGGCAGATCGATCGGCAGGTCGTGCGAGCTGAAGCTCAGCACGCGCGGCGTGCGGAAGCCCGGCTGATCGTGCAGCAGCGTGCCGTTGGTCAGGCGGAAGATGATCGTGTTGGGATCGTCGGTGGCGAGGAACTGGCCGCGCTCGGCGGTGGCGGCGAGCCAGCCGCCGTTGGCGCGCGACACCCGCACGAAGATGCCGCGCAGGTCGGCGCCGCTCTCGCGGCTCTCCTCGATGCGCAGCGTCATGCGGTTGCCGAGGTTGGTGAACTCGCCCACCTTGATCGACGCGCCGAGCGCGCCCGAGCGCAGCTCGAAGCGCAGCCCCTCGTAGTTGTAGCGCGCCCACGGCTGGACGAAGCCGACGATCGACAGGTTCAGCAGCGCGAGCGCGATCGCGTAGAGATAGGGCGTGCGCAGCAGCCGGCCGTAGCTCATGCCGACCCCGCGCAGCACGTCGAGCTCCGAGGTGGTGGCGAGCTTGCGGAAGGCGAGCAGCACGCCCAGCATCAGCCCGATCGGGATGCCTAGGCCGAGATATTCGGGCAGCAGGTTGGCGAGCATCCGCCACACGACGCTGACCGGGCCGCCCTCGGACGCCACGAAGTCGAACAGCCGCAGCATGCGGTCGAGCACCAGCAGCATCGCCGCGATGATGAGCGTCGAGAACAGCGGCACCGCGATGAGCCGCGCCATGTAGCGATCGATCGACTTCATGCGGGGGGCGGCGTGCTTTCGAGGGCGGTTGCGGGAATCCCGCAGCTATAGCGAAGGGGGCGGGCTGTGCCAGCCCCCGGCCGGCTTTCGAGGTGAAGGGTTTCGTCTGCCCGTCATGCTGACGGACGTCAGCATCCATTCGCGCAACGGCCGCGATTCACGAACGGAGCGGCAATGGATCCTGACTTTTGTCAGGATGACGAGGTGTGTGTGGAGCGCGCTCCCTTCGCAACAGCGCCCGTACCCCGGCGGAGGCCGGGGCCCAGTTGCGGTGGTGTTCGTGAGGGTGGGTGAACCTCACCACGGCCTTCCCAACTGGGCCCCGGCCTTCGCCGGGGTACGGGGAAGCGGCCGCTAGGCGAGAACGCCCACCGCCTTGCCGGCCGCCTCGAACATGCCGAGCACCTTGCGGATCTGCTCCGGGGTGTGCTCCGCGCACAGCGAGCAGCGCAGCAGATAGGTGCCGGCGGGCGTCGCGGGCGGGCGGGCCATGTTGACGTAGAGGCCGCCGTCGAGCAGCGCCTGCCACATCGCCACAGCCTGCGTCTGATCCTCCAGGATCACCGCCAGGATCGCGGAATCGGGGCTTTCGGTGCCGAGGCGAAAGCCCATGTCCTTGAGGCCGGCGTGGAGCGTGCGGGCGCTTTCCCACAGCCGGGCGCGCTTTTCATGGGCGTGCTGCAGCTTGCGGATCGACGCCGCGGCGGTCGCGACCACGCTCGGCGGCAGCGAGGCGGTGAAGATGTACGGGCGGCAGGCGAGGCGGATCGCCTCGAACTTCGGGTGGTTCGACACGCAGAAGCCGCCGACGGTGCCGACCGACTTGGAGAAGGTGCCGACGATGAAGTCGACGTCGCCCTCGCAGCCCTGCGCCTCGTACACGCCGCGGCCGTTGGGGCCGTAGAAGCCCATCGAATGCGCCTCGTCGGACAGCACCATCGCGCCGTGCTTCTTGGCGACGGCGACCATCTCCTTGAGCGGCGCGACGTCGCCGAGCATCGAATAGACCCCCTCCAGCACGACGAGCTTGCCGGCGTCCGCAGGCAGGCGGCCGAGCCGCTTGTCGAGATCGGCGATGTCGTTGTGGCGGAAGCGGACGACCTCGGCATAGCCCTGCTTGCAGCCGTCGTAGATCGAAGCGTGGCTGTCGGCGTCGAGGATGACGTAGTCGCCCTTACCGGCGAGCGTCGAGATCATGCCGAGGTTGGCCATGTAGCCGGTCGAGAAGACGATCGCCCCCGACACGCCGTAGAAGTCGCGCAGCGCCTGCTCGACTTCCATATGGTCGCGGAAGGTGCCGTTGAGCATCCGGCTGCCGTTGGTGCCCGATCCGAACTGGTCGAGCGCGTCCTTGCCGGCCTGGATCACGTCCGGGTCAAACGTCATGCCCATATAGTTGTAGGTGCCGAGCAGGATCGTGTCGCGGCCGGCGATCACCGCCTCGGTCGGCGACTTCACCTGTTCCATGACGATCGCGAACGGATCGGTCACGCCGCTGTCGAGCAACGCCTGGCGCTCGGCGATGAGGCCGTCGAACTTGCTCATCAGGTCGCGCTCGTGCGCGGCCGCGGGCGGATCGGCGGGCAGCTGGTGCTGGCTGGCGGCGGCTTCGGTCATGCCGGGCGGTTCCGTTTACTGGTTCTTGAGCTTGACGACGGCGTCGGCGAGCTGGCCGACGGTCTCGATCTCGGCCTGCATGTTCATCGTGATGAGGATATCGAACTCGTCCTCGACGGCCGCGACGAAGTCCATCACGGTCAGGCTGTCCCATTCGAGGTCGCCGGCGAAGCTGGTGGTCTCGGTCAGTGCCACGCCCTTCTTGTTGAACGGCTCGATCAGGCGGGTGACGGTGTCGAAGATGGCGGCGCGATCGCTCACGTAGGGCGTCCTTTTGCAGAGTGTCGGTCGCTGGGCGGCGTGGCGCAGAAATCCGGCACGATTTTGGCGCTCTATAGCAGCCGGTTGGCGCGATACCATGCCGCGGTGGCGGCGAGGCCGTCGGCGGTCGCGATCCGCGGGCGCCACAGCGTTTCGGGCGGCTGCGCCTCGGCGGCGGCGGTCCAGTCCGGATGCGCCATATAGGCGGCGCGATCGGGGGTGAGCTTGGCCCTGGGGCCGCGCGCCAGCCGGTCGATCCGCGCACCGAGCCGCAGCAGCGCCGCGGGCACCGACAGCGGCAGCACGCGGCGGCCGACGGCGGTGCCGATCGCGCGGGCGAAGCCGGCGTGGGTCCAGGCGCCCGGCACACCGTCGTCGGGTTCGTAGACGGTGCGGCCGGTGTCGTGTCCGGCGAGCGCCAGCAGCAGGCGGGCGAGGTCGTCGACGTGGATCAGCGACAGGCGCCCCGCCGGCGGCATCGGCACCACGCCCAAGCGCGCGGCGCGGAACAGCTCGAGCATCTCCAGGTCGCCGGGGCCGTAGACCGCGGGCGGGCGCACCATCGTCCAGGCGAGCGGCGAGGCGCGCACCGCGTCCTCTGCCCCCGCCTTGGAGCGGCCGTAGCGTGACAGGCCGGGCTCGCGCGCGGCGAGCGAGGAGACGTGGACGAAGCGCTGGACGCCGGCCGCCTCGGCCGCGGCGAGCATGGCGCGGGTGCCGTCGACGTTGCCGCGGGTGAAGCCCTCCGGCGTGGGCGCGTTGACGACGCCGGCGATGTGGATCACCGCATCGGCACCGGCGACCAGCTCGGCAAGCGCATCGGGGGTGTCGAGCGCGCCCGCGATCCAGGTGACGCCCGCCTGCGCCGCTTGCGGCCGGCGAGTGAGCGCGCGGACGCTGTGCCCTGCCTCCCGCGCGAGCGCGAGGGTGCGGCCGCCGACGAAGCCGGTGGCGCCGGTGATCGCGAGCACGCTCATGCGACGACCATGTGGTTGCGGTGGACCAGCGCGGCGCGCGGCGCGTGACCGAGGATGGCGTCGAGCTCGTCGCTGCGGCGGCCGACGATGCGCGCCGCCTCGTCGAAGTCATATTCGCTCAAGCCGCGCGCGACCGGCTGGCCGGCGGGATCGAGGATCGTCACCAGGTCGCCGCGCGCGAAGCTGCCCTCGATTCGCGTCGCGCCGGCGGGAAGCAGACTGCGGCCGTCGTGCAGCGCGGCGGCCGCGCCCGCGTCGATGTGGATCGTGCCGCACGCGACCAGCCGCCCCTGCAGCCACGCCTTGCGCGCGGGCTGGGCGGGGCGGGCGACGAACACGGTGCCGCGGCCGGTCTCGGCAAAGCGCGACAGCGGCCGGTCGACCCGGCCCGAGACGACCGCGAGATGCGCGCCGGCGGCGGTGGCGATCTTCGCCGCCTGCACCTTCGACACCATGCCGCCCGATCCCATTCCGGAGGCGGAGCGGCTGTCGGCCATCGCCTCGACCGTCGCGTCGATTCGCTCGACGCGTTCGACGAAGCGCGCGGCCGGATCGTGGGTGGGGTTGCGATCGTAGAGCCCGTCGATGTCGGACAGCAGCACCACGCCATCGGCGCCCGCCGCCTGGCTGACGCGCGCGGCGAGCCGGTCGTTGTCGCCGAAGCGGATTTCTTCGGTGGCGACGCTGTCGTTCTCGTTGACCACCGGCACCACGCCCAGGCTGAGCAAGCGGCCCAGGGTCGCGGAGACGTTGAGGTAGCGGCGGCGCTGCTCCAGGTCGTCGAGCGTCACCAGCAGCTGCGCGGCCGGGATGCCGCAGCCGGCGAGCAGCTCGGCCCAGGCGCCCGACAGCGCGATCTGGCCCGTCGCGGCGGCGGCCTGCGCATCCTCCAGGCTGGCGCGGCCGCCCTTGGGCAGCCCCAGCCGGCGCGCGCCGAGCGCGATCGCGCCCGAGGAGACCACGATCACCTGCTGCCCGGCGACGCGACGCTCGGCGATGTCGGCGATCAGCCCGCCCAGCCAGTCGCGGCGGATCGCCCCCGCCGGATCGACCAGCAGCGCCGACCCGACCTTGACCACCAGGCGCGGGCAGGCGGCGGGGGCGAACAGGCTCATCGGTCGAGGTGCAGCCGATCGACCAGCACCACCAGCGGCAGGTGATGGTGGCCGGTATGCGCGGCGAAGCCCTCACCGCTCAGCGTGACGCGCGTGCCGATCGCGCGGCGCAGCCGCTGGAGCACGCGCGGGTCGCTCGCGCCGATCTGCACGGCGGTGAAGCGCTCGGCCGGATCGGCGAAGTCGCCGCCGTCGTCGATGCACACCGGCGCGGGCAGGGTGACGACGAAGGTGGGTTCGGGCGCGTCGCCCTGCGCCACGTCTTCGTAGCCGGGAGGGCCGGGGAAGACCCGTTCCGACAGCACGCCGCTGACCTGGACGGGCGTCGCATCGTCGGCGACGCTGATGCAGCCCTGCGCCGCCGCCTTGCCGAGCAACTGCGCCTGTGCCGCCGGCGGCATCGCCGCAAGCAGGACGGCCGCGAGCAGGACGGCGGTGGCGACCGCCAGGGTGCGGGCGGCGACGCGCGTCAGATCGGCGACCATTCGATCGGATCCTCGCCCTCGTCTTCCTCGGCGACGCGCTCGTTCTCGGGATCGATCGCCTCGAGCAGCTGGTCGAGCACCCAGTCGACGCCGGTGCCGCTCGCGCCGGACATCGGTATGACGGGGGCGCCGCTCGCGTCCTCCAGCTCGGCCGACAGTGCCGCGATCAGCTCGTCGTCGAGCGTGTCGATCTTGTTGAGCACGACGATCACGCGCTTGTCGGTCAGCCCGGCGCCGTAGTTCTCCAGCTCGTCGCGGACGATGCGATAGCTTTCCGACACGTCGGCGTCGTTGGCGTCGACCAGGTGGAGCAGCACGCGGCAGCGCTCGATATGGCCGAGGAAGCGGTCGCCGATGCCGGCGCCTTCGGCGGCACCCTCGATCAGCCCGGGGATGTCGGCGACGACGAACTCGCGGCCCTTGTGGCTGACCACGCCCAGCTGCGGGCGGACGGTGGTGAAGGCATAGGCGCCGACCTTCGCCTGGGCGTTGGTGACGGCGTTGATGAAGGTCGACTTGCCGGCGTTGGGCAGCCCGACCAGCCCCGCGTCGGCGAGCAGCTTCAGCCGCAGCCACACCCAGGCTTCCTCGTGCGGCCAGCCGGTGCCGTGCTGGCGCGGGGCGCGGTTGGTCGAGGTCTTGTAGCTGGCGTTGCCGCGGCCGCCGTCGCCGCCGCGCAGGAACACCTCGCGCTGGCCCGCGCGGGTGAAGTCGATCAGCACCGTCTCCCGGTCCTCGGACAGCACCTGGGTGCCGACCGGCACCTGGATGACGAGGTCCTCGCCGCCCGCGCCGGTGCGGTTCGATCCCGATCCGCCCTTGCCGCGCGGCGCCCGGAAATGCTGGGTGTAGCGGAAGTCGATCAGCGTGTTGAGCCCGGCGACCGCCTCGAACACGATGTCGGCGCCCTTGCCGCCGTTGCCGCCGTCGGGGCCGCCGTATTCGATGAACTTTTCGCGCCGGAAGCTGACGGCACCCGGGCCGCCCGCGCCCGAGCGGACATAGATCTTGGCTTGGTCGAGGAAATGCATGGCGCCGCTTTACGGGCGTGCGGGGGTTTAATCCACCGTCGCGTGCACGGCCCGTCCGGAGAGCAGGCTGCGCGTCGCGAGCGCACGGGCTCGGTCGCGCGGCACGCCCAGCGCCCTGGCCATCGCCGCGCCGAGCAGCGCGTCGCCGAGCGCGGTGAGCACCAGGTGCAGCGTCTCCTCGGCGAGCGCCACGTCGGCGACCCCGGCCTGGGCGAGGTCGTCGACCAGTCGGTGGATCGCGTCGAGCACCGGGTCGAGCAGATCGTGGTTGCCCGACAGGATCATCCAGCTGGCGAGCGCGCCCGCGCCCTCGCGGTCGAACGCGTCGAAGGTCAGGTCGACCACCTCGCGCGGATCGCGTCCCTGCGCCCGCGCGCGCAGCGCCGCCTCGCCGATCGCGGCGGTGATGGTCGCCGCCATCCGCTCGCCCAGCGCCTTCTGCAGCCCCGCCGCCGAGCCGAAGTGGTGGAGGAGGTTGGCGTGGGTGCGGCCGATCCGCGCCGCGACGGCGGTCAGGGTCACGCTCTGCGGCCCGCGCTCGACCAGCAGCGCGCGGGCGGCGTCGAGCGCGGCGTTGCGCGACTCTTCCGAGGACAGGCGGCGCGGGGTCGGGGCGGAATCGGGCATCGGGCGGCGGTTGGCCGAAAACGCCGGCGGATGCAAAGCGCGGCCGGGCTGGCGCACCGCTCGCCGATGCGGCAAGTCGTCGCGATGCGCACCATCTCCGACGACGTCGCCGTCCGGCTCTACCATCTCGACGACGAGGGCGGCGTCGCCACGACGCTGCTCTACGGTACCCTCGCCGAGGCGCTGGCGCATGCGGCCGCGGAACCGGAGGATGTGCAGGCCGGGCTGTACTTGCAGACCAGCAACGACGTGGTGTCTTACATAGACTATTGCGAAGGATAGTGTCGGCACGCACAAAGTTCTGCTTGGAGCGGGCGGAATCCGCTTCAGGGAGAATCCGGATCCGTGACTTGCGTGTTCGTCACCATCGATGTGGAATTGATGTGGCAACACCATGCCGCGGGCCTCTCGGCCGCGGAGATCGCCGCACGGTCGTTCGAACCCGCAGGAGTCGGGATCGGCTGGCAGCTCGAACGGCTGGCGGCGCACGATCTCAAGGCGTGTTTCTTCGTCGATCCGATGCCGGCGCTGGTCTATGGTCTCGACCCGATCCGGCGCGTGGTCGACCGGATCCTGACGGCGGGACAGGAGGTGCAGCTGCACCTGCATGCGAACTGGACGGGTGCGGTCGCGGACGATCGGCAGGCGCATGGTCCCTTCGAATTGACCGGGCTCGGGCGCGACGAACAGCAGACGCTGATCGCCCGGGCACGCGAGCTGCTGGTGGCGACGGGCGCGCCCGATCCGGTGGCGTTCCGCGCCGGCAGCTATGCCGCCGACGACGCGACGCTCGACGCGCTGCACGCGCTCGGCCTCGTCTACGACAGCAGCCACAACGGTTCCGCGCATCCCTGGCCCAGCGCGATCGGACTGCCGCTGCGCACGATCGCGCCGCAGCGCCACCGCGGGATCGTCGAGGTGCCGGTGACGGTGATCGAGGAGCGGCCGGGGCGGCTGCGTCATTTCCAGATCTGCGCGCTGTCGAAGGCCGAGATGCGCGCCGCGCTCGACCATGCGGTGCAGGCGGGGCACGTCGCGGTGACGATCGTCGGCCACGGCTTCGAGCTGGCGACCCGCACCGGCGTGCTTGCGAACCGCGTTCACGTCGCCCGGTTCGAGGCGCTGTGCGCGATGCTCGCCGAGCGGCGGGCGGTGCTGCCGACCGGGCACTTCCGCGATCGCCCCGCGCTGGCGCTCGGGCAGGCCGACGCGCCGCTTGCGTCGACAGGACTCCGCACGCGGCGCCGCCAGGTCGAGCAGCTCTGGTCGAACGTCGTCGAGGAGCGCGCGTGATCGCCTTCGCCGAAGCCGTCGCGAACGGCTCGGCAGCTCGCCGCGCCTGAGCCATGCACCTGATCGCCGAGGCCATTCTGCTGTCCGTCCGCGCGTATGGCGAGCATGGCGCGGTGGTGCGGGCGCTGACCGAGCGATCGGGGGTGCAGCCGGGCTATGTCCGCGGCGGGCGGTCGCGGGCGCTGCGGCCGGTGCTGCAGCCGGCAAACCTGGTGCGCGGCGAGTGGCGCGCGCGGACCGACGAGCAGCTCGCCGGGCTGACGGTGGAGCTGGTCCACAGCCGCGCGCCGCTGTTCGCCGAGCCGCTCGCCGCCGCGGCGATCGAATGGGCGTGTGCGCTGACCGCGACCGCGCTGCCGGACGGGCTGCCCTATCCGCGGCTGCACGGGGCGCTGTCGGCGGTGCTCGACGCGGTCGAGGCGGCGCCGGCGGCGCGCGGCTGGGCGACGGCGCTGGCGCGCTACGAACTGCTGCTGCTCGCCGAGCTCGGCTTCGGGCTCGATCTGGAGCGATGTGTCGCAACGGGGGACAGCGCCGACCTGGCCTTCGTCAGCCCGCGAAGCGGCGGCGCGGTCAGCCGGGCGGCCGCGGTCGGCTACGAAGCGCGGCTGCTGCCGCTGCCCCGGTTCCTGCGCGAAGGCGGGGCGGCGGACTGGGAATCGCTGTTCGACGCGCTGCGGCTGACCGGCCATTTCCTGGAGCGCGACGTGCTGGTCGGGCGGGGGGCGGAGGCGCTCGCGGCGCGGCAGCGGCTGGTCGAACGGCTCAAAAGGGCGGTTGCGTGATCGGGACGGCTGGGCCAAGCCGCACGCGCCAAAGCGAAGGGAGTGGAATGTCGCTGATCGCCTTGTTGCCCGGAGACGGGATCGGACCCGAAGTCGTTGCCCAGGCCCGCCGCGTGCTCGAAGCGCTGCCGCTGGACCTGACGTTCGAAGAAGCGCCCGTCGGCGGCGCCGCCTATCTGGAGAAGGGACACCCGCTGCCGCCGGCGACGCTGGCGCTCGCCAAGCGGGCCGATGCGGTGCTGTTCGGCGCGGTCGGCGATCCGCGCTTCGACGCGGTCGAGCGCGCCTTCCGCCCCGAGCAGGCGATTCTGGGGCTGCGCCGCGAGCTGGGGCTGTTCGCCAATTTGCGCCCGGCCAAGCTGTTTCCGGGGCTGGAGGACGCCTCCGCGCTGAAGCCGGAGATCGCGGGCGCGATCGACATGGTGATCGTGCGCGAGCTGAACGGCGACGTCTATTTCGGCGACAAGGGCCGGCGCACGACGCTGGAGGGTCTGCGCGAAGGCTATGACCTGATGCACTACAACGAGCGCGAGGTGGAGCGGATCGCCCGCGTCGGCTTCGAGACCGCACGCGTGCGCAAGAAGCGGCTGTGCTCGGTCGACAAGGCGAACGTGCTGGAGACCAGCCAGCTGTGGCGCGACGTGATCAAGAGCGTCGCCACCGAATATCCCGACGTGCACCTGACCCACATGTACGTCGACAATGCGGCGATGCAGCTGGTGCGCGATCCGGGCCAGTTCGACGTGATCGTCACCGGCAACCTCTTTGGCGACATCCTGTCCGACCAGGCGAGCATGTGCGCCGGATCGATCGGCATGCTGCCGTCCGCCGCGCTCGCCACGGGCAAGAAGGGGCTGTACGAGCCGATCCACGGCTCCGCGCCCGACATCGCCGGCCAGGGCAAGGCCAACCCCTGCGCGACGATCCTGTCGGCGGCGATGCTGCTGCGCTATTCGCTGGACGACAAGGCTTCGGCGAAGCGCATCGAGCAGGCGGTCGAGGGCGCGCTGGTCGCCGGGGTGCGCACCCCCGACCTGGGCGGCACCGCCACCACCGTCGAAATGGCCGACGCGATCCTGGACCGGCTCGCGTGAACGCACCTCTCGCGCTCGCCGTCGTCGTCCCCGTCTTCAACGAGCGCGCCAACGTCGCGCTGCTCGTCGAGAAGCTGGCGGCGGCGCTCGACGGGCGGGCGTGGGAGGTGATCTTCGTCGACGACGACAGCCCCGACGGCACCGCCGAGGCGGCGCGCGCGCTGGGGGCGGTCGACCGGCGGGTGCGGGTGATCCAGCGGATCGGCCGGCGCGGCCTGTCGACCGCGTGTATCGAGGGGATGTGCGCCACCGCCGCGCCGGTGGTGGCGGTGATCGACGGCGACCTGCAGCACGACGAGCGGCTGCTGCCGCAGATGCTGGACGCGCTGGCGGAGGACCCGGCGCTCGACCTGGTGATCGGCTCGCGCTTCGTCGCGGGCGGCGGCACCGGCGAGTGGGATGCGGACCGCGTCGCCAAGTCGGCGTTCGCCACCCGGCTGTCGCGCCGGCTGCTCAAGGCCGATCTGTCGGACCCGATGAGCGGCTTCTTCGCGATCCGCACGCCGGTGCTGCGCGGGCTGGTGCCGATGCTGTCGGGGATCGGCTTCAAGATCCTGCTCGACATCGTCACCGCGAGCCCGCGGCCGCTGCGCTTCGCCGAGCTGCCCTATGTGTTTCGCACGCGCGTGGCCGGGGAGAGCAAGCTCGACCATGTCGTCGCGCTCGAATATCTCATCGCGCTGTACGACCGGATGTTCGGCCGGATCGTGCCGGTACGCTTCGTGCTGTTTTCGGCGATCGGCACGGCGGGTGCGGCGGTGCACCTGGGGGTGCTGGCGCTGCTGCTCGAACTGGTGCCGATCGGCTTCATCGCCGCCACCATCCTCGCCACGCTGGCGGCGATGACGTTCAACTTCTTCCTCAACAACGCGCTCACCTATCGTGACCGGCGGCTGAAGGGGGCGCGGGCGCTGCTCGACGGCTGGTTGTCCTTCTGCCTGGTCTGCTCGGTCGGCGCGGTCGCCAACGTCGGCGTGGCGGCGTTCCTCTACGACGTGCGCGGCGGCGCCTGGGCGATGCCGGCGCTGGCCGGTGTGCTGGTCGGCGCGGTGTGGAACTTCGCGCTGTCGGGTCGCTTCACCTGGGGCCGCTACGGGCGCAAGCTGGTGGCGTAGGGGAACACCCGATACCGTTTCCACAAGCTCAATGGCACCTCAGGACGAACGGAGGTGCCTGCGCCGCGCTAGCGCCAGCTGTGGAACCACATCCAGCGGTTGAACGCGCCCGGGCCGCTCAGCGGCGCGGCGCTCAGGATCGGCCAGAAGTGCAGGAAGCAGAACAGCGCCGCGAACAGCACGACCTCGTCGAAGTGGCGGCGCCGGCTCTGCGGCCAGGCATGGAAGGCGGCGGGGATCGCGACGCACAGGAAGATGCCCGACAGGTGGTAATAGTAGAAGAAGCCGAGCGACTTGGGCACCGCCGCCCAGATGCCGAGCGACGCCACCCATAGCAGCCCCGCGCCGCCGGCCGCGACCGCGCGGCGGCGCCACCCGGCCCACAGGCATGCGGCGACCGCGGCGAGCCCGCCGTACCAGATCGCGGGATTGCCGATCAGCAGCACGCCGCGCTGCACGCCCTGGTCTTGCTCGTAGAAATACCAGATCGGCCGGACGAGCAGCGGCCAGCTCCACCAGTCCGACTGATAGGGGTGCGACGGCAGCAGCTGGGTCTGGCGCGCGTACATCAACTGCTGGAACGGGATCAGGCCCTTCAGCGTCAGCGGATCGAGGCGGTAGAAGAAGGCGGGCAGGAAGCTCGCGAAATAGGTGGCGATGCTCGCCAGCCCGAGCAGCAGCACCGCCGGGATCGCGGCCACCCCGACGAAATGCCGCTGCGGATCGCGCCACTTCGCCCACAGGATCAGCAGACAGGCGAAGGCGACGTAGGGCGCGGCGATCCACTTGGTGCCGACCGCCAGCCCGAACAGCACCGCCGACAGCAGCAGCCGCGGCAGCACGCGCCCCCGCGGCGCCCGCATCGCCCATAGCAGCGCGGCGATGGCGCAGGTGACGAAGGCGCCGAGGAACCCCTCCAGCATCGCCACCCGCGCCTGGATGTAGACGGTCTGGTTGAGCAGCACGAGCACCGCGCCGAACAGGGCGGTGCGGGGGCGGCCGAACAGCAGCATCAGGATCGCGAACACGCCCAGCACCGTCGCGGTGCCGGAGAGCGTCGACAGCGCGCGCCAGCCGATCGGATTGTCGCCGAACAGGCGGATGCCCAGGCCGATCAGCTCTTTCGCGACCAGCGGATGCTCGGTGTTGGCGGGCTCGGCGAGCGCCCACAGCGTGCGCGCCGCGGGAACGTAATGGACTTCGTCGAAGGTCAGCTTCGACGGCGTTCCCAGACGGTAGCAGAACAGCAGCTGCGCCACCGCGCCGACCAGCAGCGCCAGCGTCCCGGGGCGATCGCGCAGCCGCGACAGCATCAGCCGCGGTCGCCTGCGCAGTAGCGTGCCGAACAGGCGCGCGGCGGGACGCAGTCCAGGCGGCGAAGGATCATGCGCTCAGCGCGGCGAGCAGCTGGCCGAGCGCGGCCTCGCACCCCTGGCCGATGCGAAGCGGCGCTTCGGCACACAGCGCCGCGCCGCCTTCGACCTCGATCAGCCCGCGGTCGAGCAGCACGTGCAGCCAGCGGGCGGTTGCGCTCCACGAGCGCTCCAGCCGCTCGGCGATCTCGGCGCCGGTCAGCACCGTGCCCTCCAGCTCGGCGGTGTAGAGCAGCAGCAGCGCCTCGGTCGGCGGTGCGCCGATCAGGTCGGCGCCGAACGCCGCCTTGCCGCCCTGGATGGCGGCGCACAGCCGGCGCGCGGTACGCAGGTTGCGGGCGAGCGTGCCGTCGACGATCGGCTCGCCCAGCGCGCGGCTGGTCACCAGCAGGCGCGAGCCGCCGATGCCGTCGGCGAACTTGGTGACGGTGGTGTTGACCCACAGCAGCGATCCGTCGCTGCGGACGTAGCGCTTGGTGATCGCGAAGGGGACGTCCTCCTCCTCCAGCCGCGTCTGGAGCGTGCGGTTGAGCGCGTGGTCGTCGGCGCAGGTGAAGTCCCGCCCGCGACGGCCGATCACCTCGCCGCGCTCGCGCCCGAGCATCTCGAGGAAGCTGCCGTCGATCGAGAGGATGCGATAGTCGGTGCCCGAGAGGCAGTGCGCGACGGCACCGCCGCCGGGCTGCGTCGCGGCGTCAGTGCGCACGCGTGCTCCGAAGCGGCGGGACGTAGGGGGTGTCGTCCGACAGCGCGTCGAGCGCCTCGGCGATGCGGACCGCGACGTAATGCGCCTCCGTCTCGTCGGCGATCGCCATCGCCTGTTCCAGGAGTTCGCGGATCAGCAGGGTTCGGGAGGAAGGATCGGCCACCGCCGTCCATTTCCACAAAGCCGCGGCGAGGGCAATCGCGGGCTGGCCGAGCGGTGGCCGGTGCTTGCGCGGCCGCGTCCGAGGGGGCAAAGCGGCGGGCATGAAGCGCACCACCGGACGAGACCGTACGATCACCCGCAACTGGCGCCCGGCCACCCAGGCCGTGCGCGGCGGCACCGCCCGCTCCGAATATGGCGAGACGTCCGAGGCGCTCTTCCTCACCTCGGGCTATTGCTACGACCGCGCGGGCGACGCCGCGGCGCGCTTCGCCGGCGAGCAGGAGGGGATGACCTACACCCGCCTGCAGAACCCGACCGGCGAGATGCTGGAGGAGCGGATCGCGCTGCTGGAAGGCGCCGAGGCGTGCCGGACGATGGCGTCGGGCATGGCGGCGATGACCGCGGCGCTGCTGTGCCAGCTGGAGCAGGGCGACCATGTCGTCGCCGGCCGCGCGCTGTTCGGATCGTGCCGCTGGCTGACCGACACGCTGCTGCCCAAGTTCGGCATCGAGACGACCGTCGTCGACGCGCGCGACGCGCAGCAGTTCGCCGACGCGGCGCGGCCGAACACCAAGGTCTTCTTCTTCGAGACGCCGTCCAACCCGACGATGGACATCGTCGACCTGAAGGCGGTGTGCGACCTCGCGCGCGAACGCGGCATCGTCTCGGTCGTCGACAACGCCTTCGCGACGCCGGCGCTGCAGCGGCCGATGGAGTTCGGCGCCGATGTCGTCGCCTATTCCGCGACCAAGATGATGGACGGGCAGGGGCGCGTGCTCGCCGGCGCCGTCACCGGAACCAGCGCCTTCGTCAACGACGTGCTGCTGCCCTTCACCCGCAACACCGGGCCGACGCTGTCGGCGTTCAACGCCTGGGTGGTGCTGAAGGGTCTGGAGACGCTCGATCTGCGCATCCGCCGCCAAAGCGAGAATGCGCTCGCGGTCGGGCGCTTCCTGGAGAAGCGCGTGCCGCGGATCAACCATCCCGGCCTCGAAAGCCATCCGCAGCACGCGCTGGCGATGGCGCAGATGGACGCCGCCGGCCCGATCTTCTCGTTCGACGTCGCCGAGGGCCGCACCCAGGCGCACGCGCTGCTCGACGCGCTGACGCTGATCGACATCTCCAACAACATCGGCGATTCGCGCTCGCTGATGACGCATCCGGCCTCCACCACCCATGCCGGCGTCGCCGAGGACAAACGGCTGGAGATGGGGATCGGCGAGAGCCTGCTGCGGCTCAACGTCGGGCTGGAGGATCCGCAGGACCTGATCGAGGATCTCGACCAGGCGCTCACCGCGGCGGGGTTGTGAAGGCGTTCTTCCCCCATGTCGCCGAGACGCGCGGGATCACCGTGCGCGTCTCGGTCAGCTACCTGTCCGAGCAGTCGGAGCCGGCGCAGGGCCGCTGGTTCTGGGCCTATCACATCCGCATCGAGAACGGCACGGATCGCCACGCGCAGCTGCTCACCCGCCACTGGATCATCACCGACGGCCGCGGCGAGCGCCATTCGGTCGAGGGCGAGGGCGTCGTCGGCGAGCAGCCGTTGATCCCGCCGGGCGGCAGCTACGACTATGTCTCGGGCTGTCCGCTCCCGACGTCGACCGGATCGATGCAGGGCAGCTACCACATGCTCGACACCGAGGGCGCGGCGTTCGACGTGGCGATCCCCAAGTTCGCGCTGACGGCGCCGGCGGTGGGCGCGTGAAGCGGACGCACCTGCCGTTGAACGGGCTGCGCGTGCTCGACGCCGCCGCGCGCCACCTGTCGTTCACCCGCGCCGCCGACGAGCTGGCGGTGACCCCGGCCGCGGTCGGCCAGCAGGTCCGCGCGCTGGAGGACACGCTGGGCGTGGTGCTGTTCCGCCGTACCACCAAGGGGCTGGAGCTGACGCCGGAAGGCGAGGCGGGTCTGAGTGCGCTGCGCGACGGCTTCCTCCAGTTCGAGGAGGCGGTGCGGGCGATGCAGGCCGGCCAGTCGTCCAAGTCGCTGACCATCGCCGCGCCGCGCGACCTCACCCAGAAGTGGCTGATGCCCCGGCTCGCCGAGATCGCACGGACCGAGCAGGACCTGCGCTTCGTGCTGGTCGCCGCCGACGAGACGGTCGAGTTCACCGAGGCCAATCTCGACCTGGCGATCCGCTGGGGCGAGGGGCCGGGCACGCACGAGGGCGAGGCGCTCGAATCGGACGGGCTGGTGACGGTGGCCGCGCCCGGCGGCGGCGCCGACACCGCGATCGGCTGGCCCGGCTGCCCGGGTGAGGATGCGCAGGCGCTGGTGCAGGTGGCGGATGCCGGGCTGGCGATCGACGCCGCCGCCGCCGGGCTCGGCCGCGCGACGGTGCCGGAGCTGCTCGCCCGCGGCGACTTGGCCAGCGGGCGGGTGGTCGCGACCGGCACTGCCGAGGCCGGGCGACAGGGCTATTGGCTGGTCGCGCCGCTGCCGCAGTGGCGGCAGAAGAAGGTCAAGGCGCTCGTCGAGGCGCTCGGCGCGTGACCGCCGCGCCGGCCGCCGTGCCGGTGCTGGAGACGCCGCGGCTGCGGCTGCGCGGGCTCGAGCCCGGCGATGCCGAGGCGCTGCACCCGACGCTGTCCGATCCGGCGAGCATGACCTGGTGGTCGCACGCGCCGTTCGCGACACTGGCCGAGACTCAGGCGCACCTCGATCGCGAGACGCCCGGCTGGCGCGCCTGGTATTTCGCGCCGCGCGAAGGTGGTCCGGCGCTCGGCTTCGTCGCGGTGGGAGAGAAGCGCAATGGGCCGTGCGAGCTCGGCTATCTGCTGGCGCGTGATCGCCACGGCGCGGGGCTGGCATTTGAGGCGGTGGCACGGGTGCTCGACCATCTGTTCGGCAGCGAAAGACGCCGCCGCGTGTTCGCCGACACCGATCCCGACAACAACGCCTCGCGGCGGCTGCTCGAACGGCTGGGCTTCACGCTGGAGGGGCGGCTGCGCGGCGAATGGGAGACGCACATCGGCGTGCGCGACAGCCTCATCTACGGACTGTTGCGCGAGGAATGGGTGGCGCGGGTGCCCGCGTCCTGACGGCGACGTCGCAGGCGTTGCGGCGGGAGCCGCGGGCGCTGCGGGTCTGGATGCTGACTTCCGTCAGCATGACGGAGATGAGGCATGACGGGGGAGGAGGAGCGCGCCGTCCCTTCCCACCCACCTCGTCATCCTGACGAAAGTCAGGATCCATTGCCGCAACGCCCGGAAGCGGCTCGCCTACGCCGCCTACAGCTTCTCGAAGTCGATCTCGCCATGCCGGTCGAGCCAGTTGTCGGCCGGCGGCATCGGGTATTTCAGTCCCGTCGCGCAGTTGAACAGCACCGTGCGCTCCTCGGGGTCGACCAGCCCGTCGGCGAGCGCCTGGGTGTAGGCGGCGAGCGTCGCGCCGCCCTCCGGGCAGAGCAGGAGACCGTCGCGGCGGGCGGCGTCGTCGACTGCCTTCAGGATCGCCGGATCGCCGACCGCGAGTGCGCGGCCGCCCGATTCGCGCACCGCGCGCAGGATCAGGAAGTCGCCGACCGCGCGCGGCACGCGGATGCCCGCGGCGACGGTGGCGGCGTCCTCCCAGCGCTCGGCATGCTCCGCGCCCGCCTCGAACGCGCGGACGATCGGCGCGCAGCCCGACGCCTGCACCGCGTACATCCGCGGGCGCTTCGATCCGATCCAGCCGAGTCGCTCCAACTCGTCGAACGCCTTCCACATGCCGATCAGCCCGGTGCCGCCGCCGGTGGGATAGAAGATCGCATCGGGCAGCTCCCAGCCGAACTGCGCGGCGAGTTCGAGCCCCATCGTCTTCTTGCCCTCGATCCGGTACGGCTCCTTGAGCGTCGAGAAGTCGAACCAGCGGCCTTCGGCGGCGCCGCGCGCGACGATCGCACCGCAGTCGTCGATCTGGCCGTTGACCCGCCACACGCGCGCGCCCTGCGCGGCGATCTCGCGGACGTTCACCTCCGGCGTCTCCTCCGGGCAGAGCACCACCGTCTCGATGCCGCAGCGCGCGGCATAGGCGGCGAGCGCGGCGCCAGCGTTGCCGTTGGTCGGCATCGCGATGCGGGTGACGCCCAGCTCGCGCGCCATCGCCACCGCCATCACCAGCCCGCGCGCCTTGAACGAGCCGGTCGGCAGCCGCCCCTCGTCCTTGACGATCGCGCCCGGCCCGCCCGAACGCGGGATCGGCACCAGCGGCGTCTCGATCTCGCCCAGCGAGACGATGCTAGCGGTGTGGCGCACCGGCAGCAGCTCGCGCCAGCGCCACAGGTCGGTCGGCCGCGCCGCGATCGAGTCGCGCGACACCGCCTGCCCGAGTGCGTCGAGGTCGTAGCGCACGAGCAGCGGCCGCCCGGCGCGCGACAGCCCGTGGAGCCGGTCCGCCTCGTAGCGCTCGCCCGTCAGCGAGCATTCAAGATGGCGGACGAAGGTCGGCCGCTCGGCGTGGAGATTCGCGTTCATGCCGCCCTGCTTAGAGGCTGTGGGCGGTCCCGCCTATGGCGCCGCGCGCGCCGACGTGCCCCCGCTCAGGCGGCGAGCGGGGGCACGTCGTCGAACTCGGGCAGCGCCGGGGCGCCGAAACGCTGCCGCGCATAGTGCACCGTCGGCACCTCTGCGGCGCGCGCGCGCGAATAGGCGAGGGGGCGCTCGCCGGTCGGCACGAAGCCGAGCTTGCGCAGCACCCGGCCCGAGGCGGGGTTGTCGGCGAAGTGACGCGCGAACACCGCCGGCCGGTGCAGCGCGTCGGCCATGCCGAGCACGGCACGCGCCGCCTCGGTCGCATAGCCGCGCCCCTGCGCGTCGGGCGTGATCCAGTAGCCGAGCTCGTGCGGGCCGTCGTCGCGGGCGTAGAGGCCGGCGCCGCCGATCAGGCGGACGCGGCCCTGGTCATGCGCGAAGACCAGCAGCGACGGAGCATGCGCGGAGTGCGGCGTCTGCAGGAACGCCTCGGCATCGCCCAGCGCATAGGGCCAGGGCAGGCGGCTGGTGTTGCGGACCACCGATTCGTGGCCCAGCGCGCGGACGAGCTCGGGGGCGTCCTCGGCCCAGCCGGGCCGCAGCGTCAGGCGTTCGGTACGGGCGAACATGGGTGCTCTCCTCTTGCGCGGGCGCCTACGCCGTCATGATGACAGCGCCGCGACCGTTCGGGCCAGAGGGAGCAAGAAAAAAGGGAGCCGGGGCGGACCCGTCTCCCTTGTTGGCTGGTCCCGCTTGGTGCGGGACCCGGGTCACCCTGGTGGGCAACCCGGCTGGTTGCCCTGTTACTCTGCGGCGAGCGCCGGCATGTCGACCGAGCAGAATTTGCGGCCGAGCTTGCCCTCGCGGAACGACACGCGGCCGTCGACGAGCGCGAACAGGGTGTGATCCTTGCCCATGCCGACGTTGACGCCCGGGTAGAACTTCGTCCCACGCTGGCGCACGATAATGTTGCCGGCGACCACTTCCTGGCCACCGAACTTCTTCACGCCGAGGCGACGGCCTGCCGAATCGCGACCGTTGCGCGAAGAGCCGCCTGCTTTCTTATGTGCCATGGTTCAAACTCCTCGTGTTCGCGCTCAGGCGGCTGCGCTGTCGTCAGCGCGGCTGTCGCCGATCGCGGTGATCTTCAGGATGGTGTGCTGCTGGCGGTGGCCGTTCTTGCGGCGATAGTTGTGACGGCGACGCTTCTTGAAAACGATCACCTTCTCACCCTTCGCCTGAGCGACGATTTCCGCCGAGACCGTGAGGCCCTCGACCGACTTCAGCTCGCTGCCCTCGCCGGCGAGCAGAACGTCGCCCAGGGTCACGCTGCTGCCGGCGTCGCCGTCCAGCTTCTCCACGACGATCTTGTCTCCGGCGGCGACGCGATACTGCTTGCCGCCCGTGCGCACGACTGCGAACATGGCCCTTATCACTTCCCAAATGCATGTGCCCGCGCAGGGAGACCCGACGCAGGAGAGAGGGCGAGCTAAGCGGACTCGGGCGGCGTGTCAACCGCTGATCGCCCGCAAGAGGCCGGGCAGGGTGGGCGGCGGAGTAGGCGGCACCGGCGGCGAGGGACCTGCTGCGGCGGGAGGGCGCCGGCGAATCGATCGGGAACGGAGGCGCTTGGCGTGGCAGCGGGCGGGGGCACCGCGTAGCCTGTCTCCATCGGCTTTCCCGGGGGATGCATGGGCGCAGGCGATCTGGTGGCGGCGGTTCTCGTACGGTGGCGGCTGGTGGTGGCGCTGGCGCTGGGCGTGGTGCTGGCGGTCGCCGGCTGGACGCTCGCGCAGCCGCGGCTGTACCGCGCCTCGGCCTCGGTGTTGTTCAACGTGGCGCAGGGCGATCCGGCGAATCTGGCCGGGGACGCGCCGCAGACCGGCGGCGGGCTGCTCGCGACTCAGGGGGACGTGCTGCGCAGCGCGCTGGTCGCGCGGCAGGTGGCGGTCCGGCTCGGCCTTGCCGAAGGGTCGGACGCCGCGGCGCGCGACCGGGCGGCGGCGATGCTGCGCGGCAAGGTCGCCGTCGCCAATGCCAAGGCCAGCAACGTCATGATCGTCAGCGGCGAGGACGGCGATCCCGTGCGCGCGGCCGCAATCGCCAACGCCTTTGCCGAGACCTATCTGGCGCAGGTGCCGCAGCTGCGCGCCGCCGCCGCGCGCGGCTATTCGGGATGGCTGGCGGAGCGCACCCGCGATGTGCGGGCGCGGCTGGAGGGCGCGCAGCAGGCGCTCGAGGGCTATCAGCGCCGGCATGGCCTGGTCGGCTCGGGGCGCTTCGATCTGGATGCGGAGGCGCTGCGTACGCTCAACGCCGAGCTCGCCCAGGCCGAAGGCGCGGCGGCCGAGGCGCAGTCGCGCGCCGGCTCGTCGCAGGTCCCCGAGGTCACCGCGAGCCTGGCGGTGCAGCAGCTGCGCACCAGCGTTGCCGCCCAGGCCGGCCGAGTCGCCGAGCTGTCGCGCACGCTGGGGCCGAGTCACCCCGACATGCAGGCGGCGACCGCACAGCTCGCCGCGCTGCGCGGGCAGTTGTCGGCGGCGATCGGCAGCGCCGCTCAGTCGATGCAGGCGGCCAGCACCGCGTCCCAGCGGCGCGAGGCGAGCGTGCGCGCGCGGCTGGCGGCGCGCGAGCGGGCGATGATCGCGGGCGCGGCGGACCAGAACCGGCTTGCGGTGCTCCAGCGCGACGTGGATGCCGCGCAGCAGAGCTACGATCAGGTGCGCAAGGAGTTGGGCGAGCAGTTCCTGCGCAGCCAGGCGGGCCAGGCCAACGCCAGCCTGCTCGACCGCGCCACGCCGCCCGCCCTGCCGTACAAGCCCGACCTGCCGCTGATGCTGGTGCTGGGCACGATGCTGGGGATCGCGGTCGGGCTGGCGACGGTGATCGGCCTGGAACTGCGCGCCCCGCGCGTGCGCACCGACCGCGGCGTCGAGCTCGCGACCGGCGCGCCGGTGTTCGCACTAGGGTAAGGGGTGCTGCGCCGCGTCCGCAGCTACTGCACGCGCCCTTTCCCGCAGCGCGGAACGCTGCGGCATAATGCGGCCCCACGCGGCATCATGCGGGACAAAGTGATCGTACGTGCGCATCGGAGTTGACGGTCGCTTGAGCGCTTGCTGGCCGGCCCGCCGCCGTGGATCGCGGCACGAGGCGGGACGGACCGATCGTGGACATCGGAGTTGGCGGTTACTCGGTCGCTCGCTTGCGGGGCTGTCGTCGCCGATCGCGGCATGATGGGGTGCGAGGCGGGACGGACCGGTCGTGCACTCGCATCGGAATTGGCGGTTACTTGGTCGCGTACCCGCCGGGCTGCAGTCGTCGATCGCGGCATGGTGCTGCACGAGGCGGGACGAGCCGGTCGTGCTGTGCATCGCGTTTGGCGGCCGCTTGGCCGCCTGATCGCTTGCTCGCCAAGGTACCCCCGGCGATCACGCCACGCCACGCCACGCCACGCCACGCCACGCCACGCCACGCCACGCCACGCCACGCCACGCCACGCCACGACTTCCTGCTCTGCATGTGCTGAAGGGTCGTGCTGCCGCCTCTTACGGGGGAAGCGCGCCGTTCTCGGGCTCCCGCGACGTGTCCTCACCGCGGACGCCGCGCCCTGCGAATCCGGCTCGCCGAGTATCGACGGATATCCTAGACGCACGCCATGACCGACGATGCCCATGCGGGACCGGACCACCGGCTCGAGCGCCTGATGTTCTTTTCCGACGCGGTGTTCGCGATCGCGATCACGCTGCTGGTGATCGAGATCCACGTTCCCGAGCTCCCGCTGGGTGCCAGCGACGCGGCCTGGTGGCAGGCGATGCTGCATCTGGAGCCGCAGCTTGCCGGCTTCGCGATCAGCTTCCTGGTGGTGGGGGCGTTCTGGGCGTCGCACCACACGATGTTCGCGTTGCTGACGCACTTCGACCAGCGGCTGGTCTGGGCGAATCTGTGGATGCTGCTGGCGATCGCCGTCGTGCCGTTCACGACCGGGTTGATCTCGTCCGGGGCGACGTCGCCGGTACCGTATCTCGTCTATGCCGCGGCCTTGCTGCTGGCGGCGCTGGCGAAGCTGCGGCTCACCGCATTGGCGATGCGGCCGGAGCTGCTCGCGGACGGCGTGTCGCACGAGCGCATGGAGGCCGAGCGCCGCCGCGGCTGGATCATGCCGATCGCCACCTCGGCCACGCTGCTGCTGGCGCTGGTCGCGCCCGGCTGGAACATGCTGGCGATGCTGATCGTGCCGCTCGCCCGCCGCGTGCCGCCCTTCACGCTGCCGGCGGCATCGCCCGCCACGGTGTAGCCGAGCCGGTCGCTTAGCGTCGGCAGCGGCCGTCTCGATCCGACAGGACACGGAAAGTCGGCGGCGTAGACGCCGCCGGCCGTCGTCGATCCGCCGGGATGCGGAAGGTTGCCGGCGAGGCGCCGGTCGTGGCGATCCGAAAGGACACCGAAAGTCGCCGCCGCAAGCGCCGCTGGGAGGGTCTCGCAACGTCGCGCCGTCCTTGCTGCTGCGGCATCGCGATCGCCCGACGTTCGTCGCAAAAGCGCCTCGTTGCCGTCGGCGGTACCGCAGGAACGATCGTGTTGCCCGAGGGCACGTCAGCGGATCGCGGCCGTGAGATCGGGCTCGCCGGGATCGGGTAAAAGCTGGTGGCCCGGCTGGAAGCGGGCGTTCCTGTAAAACATGGGATAATCGCGGGAGCGATCTGCCCTGAGGCCGTGCTTCATCAGGCCGGCAGACTGGTGGCCGTCCCCCGACAGAATGGACAGACGGGCTCACGACTGGCGCCGGGCCCAGGCATCGCACGGAGAACGACCATGGGCGAGTATATCGGTCTCGACGTATCGTTGAAAGAGACGGCCGTTTCGATACGGCGTTCGGGCAAGCGGATTTGGCGCGGCAAATGTGCATCGGATCCTGCATCGCTGGCCGAGCTGATCCGGAAGCGAGCGCCCGAGGCGGAGCGGGTCGTGTTCGAAACCGGTCCGCTGTCGGTGTGGTTCTATCACGAGCTGACCGCATTGGGTGTGCCGGCGATCTGCATCGACGCACGGCATGCAAAGGCGGCGCTCGACATGGCGGCCAACAAGACGGATGCCAACGACGCCGACGGTCTGGCGCATCTCGCCGAGGTCGGCTTCTTCCGGGAAGTGCGCGTCAAAGGCTATGACAGCATGCTGATGCGTACGCTGGTGGCAGGTCGCAGCAAGTTGGTTCGGGTCGCGACCGGCCTGTCCAACCAGATTCGCGGGCTGATGAAGACATTCGGCCTAGTCGTACCCGCCGGTCATGGTGGGGTGTTCGAGAAGCATGTCCGCCGGCTGCTCGATGGGGAAGAGGCGCTGGCTCGCATCGTCCTCCCGATACTGGAAGCGTGGCGGGCCACGCGCGTCCATGCCGCCGAACTCGGGCGCCAGCTTACCGTGGCTGCCCGACATAGCCAGCCATGCCAGTTGCTGATGTCGATCCCCGGTGTCGGCGTGGTGACCGCGACCGCCTTCACCACCGCCATCGAAGACCCGGCGAACTTCGCAAAGTCACGATCCGTCGGCGCATGGATCGGACTGACGACCCGGCGATACCAGTCCGGCGAGGTCGACTATGACGGACACATATCCAGGCGCGGAGACGCAAACCTGCGCGCGTTGCTCTACGAAGCCGCGACGACGATCCTGACACGCGTTCACGCCGACAGCGATCTGCGAACGTGGGGACTGAAGCTTCGCGAAAGGCTCGGCTTCAGGCGAGCCGCCGTTGCCGTCGCGCGAAAACTGGCCGTTATCATGCACGCCATGCTGCGATCCGGCGAACTGTTCAACCGGACGGCTGCCGCATGATCCCGTAACGAGCTTGGACGCGCTGCTCGCAGCGCCCCGAGGCGTCCCTGCCGGGACGTGAGCCGGACCATTCCGAGGAACAGGCATTGCACCACCCTGACCAGCGCAGGGCATGTGCGCCCAAAACATTGGAAGCTCCGCTCCGTGGACACCCATTATGCGGCGACACCTATCGACCGCGAAGACGACCGTGCCCCGGCAGACGACCCATCCAACCAGCCAAAAAGGGACTTGCCCTATGTGCGATTAGACGACCTGTTCCCAATATGCGGCGGCGGACCCGGCCCTCCCTTGTACGACGGTGTTGTCGAACGGCGACGGTCGCGTTGTCTGAGCATGTTGCGGCTACCGGGCAGCCAAAGGATCGCTCTTGCGAACGATTCCCGGGCGATGCGCGGGCGTGCGGCGACAGGCCACCACAGAGGGATGGAGCCTCAAGTGCGCAGGCAAACCCACGTCCGTCCACACCTGCACGTGCTTCGCGGACCGGAAGTGCTGCTCGCGCCCTCGCACGTCACCGCAGCCGGGTTTCCCGTGGCTCCTGCCGAGTCTTGGGGAGGGGCCTCGGCTTCCCTGAGGGAGGATCAGTGGAGAGGGGCGGCGGCCAGCCCCGTGGCTGTATGGCTCTCCCGGCTTTCCGGCGATCTCCGCCGCCCGCGCGAACTCAGCTGCGCGCGCGCTTGTTGAAGCGCAGGATCGCGAACAGCACCACCGGCCAGAACCAGGTTGCGAGCGCGTCGCCCGCCGTGTCGGCCCATCGCCAGCTGCCGGCGTACAGCCGGTCCAGCACCTCGTTCGCCACTTCGGCGAGGATGCAGATCGCCAGCGGCACGGGCGAGCGTAGCGAGCGGCGCAGGACCAGCGCGCTCAGGCACCAGATCGCCAGCCCGACCTGGACATGGATGAACTTGTCCGGAGCGACCTGCACCTGTTCGACGCGCACCGCGAATTGGTGATAGAGGCTCTCGAACGACACGCGAGCGCCTGTGCCGGACAAGAGGCGGCTTGCATAGCCGGCGATCGTCGTCCCGGCGCATTTCGCCAGACGATTTTTCGCGGCATCTGCGCTAGCCAGGACCGATGCAGCGCCGTCCCTCCTCCGCGCATCTCGCCAGCGGCTCTCTTGTCGCCGGTTTCGCGATGCTGCTGGTCGTTCTCGCCACCGGCGGGCTGTCGTCGAGCTTCATCGATCCGGACGAGTCCGCGCACTATGTGAACACCCTGTTCCTCGGCGACTGGGTGCGGGCGGGGCTGCCGTCGCCGATGGTGTTCGCGCGCGACTATTACGCGCACTTCCCCAAACTCTCGATCGGGCACTGGCCGCCGGGCTGGTATGCGATGCTGACGCCGCTGTTCGTCGTCGCCCGGCCTTCGCCCATCGCCGCCCTCGTGCTCAGCGCCTTCGTCGCCGGGCTTCCGGCAGGGCTGATCCTGTGGGCGGCGGTGCGGATCGGCCGGTGGCGGATCGGGGTGGCGGCCGCGGTGGCCTATCTTCTGCTCCCGCTGGTCGTCGGCGGCGCCCGGCACTTCCTGCTCGACCAGCCGGTCACGCTCGTCGTCGGCCTCGCGGCAATCGCATGGGTCCGCGCGACCGAGCGGCCCGGCTGGCGGCGCTTCCTGCTGTTCGCCGCGCTTGCCGCCTTCGCGCCGCTGGTGAAGGGCAATGGCGCCCTCATCGCGCTCGTCCCCGCGATCGACATCGTGCTGGGGCGCCGGTGGGCCCTGCTGCGGCACCCTTCCTTGTGGGTGTCGGCGCTGCTGGCGATGGCGGTCGTCGGGCCGTGGTACTGGGTGTCGTTCCAGATCTCGGCAGGCGGGTTCAACTATGCGCCGGGGCTCGACTATGCCGTGCTGGCGTTGCGCGCCAACCTGAACGCAATCGTCGGGAATATCGGCTGGGCGGGAGCGCTCCTCGCGCTCGTCGGGGTCGGCAGCGCCTGGACGGCCCGGCACGATGCCCCGGCGACGGCGCGCATCGCGGCGCTGGCGGTCGCGATCCTGCTGGCCACGCTCCTCTTCCAGTCGGCGATTCCGGTCGCGATCGAGGAGCGCTACGTGGCGCCGCTGCTCCCCTGGGCGGTGGTGCTCGCGATGATCGGCGTCGGGGCGATCGCGGGCCGGGGCGGGGTGCTTCCTCGCGTCCTCGCCGCCGTCCTGGCGCTGGCGGCGCTGCTGCCCGCCGCGACGAATCTGGCGCGGCTGCCTGTCCGCACGGACCTCGACGCGCCGGCGATCGCAGCGCGGATCGGCGCGCGTCCGGGCATCTGGCTCGTCGACGGGCGCGCGGGCGGCGAAGGCGCGGTGATCGCCGCCGCCGCCCATGCGGATCGCGGCCGCAAGCGCATCTGGATCGCGCGCGCCTCGCAATGGCTGTCGACGAGCGACTTCATGGGCCGGAACTACCGCGTCACCGCAGCCACGCCCGCCGCGGCGCGCGCGGTGCTGGACCGCCTGGGCGTGGCGGGGGTGGTGTCGGTCGCCGAGCGCGGGCGCCTCGCCTACGATCACAGCGTGGTGCTGCGCGCGGCGTTGGCCGACCCGGCGTTCGCATCGCAGGAACGGCGCTTCCGCCGCGGCGCCGGATCGACGCTGCTCTCGACGCGCATCGCGTCCGTCCGGCCGAACGCCGAGTTGCTGAGCACGGGGTCGGGATCGGCCAACGTCGCGACGCTGGGGGCGGCGCTCGACTGAGACCGGGACGGCCGGGGCTCCCCCGGTCTCGGGCTTTCGCGCCGGAACGCTTGCCGCGGCAGCCCGTTGTCTGCGTCCCGCATCCGGCGGCTGGCAGCGAAGGAAACGATGTGCGCATGACCGAAACGCCCCCGGTGCTCGATGCGTCGGCCTTCGATCCGCCGCCCGATTCGGAAGGTTTCTACACCGACTCGCTGCGGCTGCTGGGCGAAGCGGGCGTGCCCTATCTGCTGTCGGGCACCTATGCGCTGAGCTGCCACACCGGCATCATCCGCCCGACCAAGGACATGGACGTGTTCTGCAAGGCGGGCGACGCGCCGCGGCTGCTCGCCTGGTTCAAGCAGCACGGCTACCACATCGAGGTCGAGGACGACCGCTGGATCGGCAAGGTCTGGCAGGGCGAGCATTTCTTCGACGTGATCTACAACCTGTCCTCCGCCAGCATCCCGGTGACGGAAGACTGGTTCCGCGACACCTATGAGGTCGAGATCTACGGCAGCGTCGTGCCGGTGACGCCGCCGACCGAGTTCATCCTGTCGAAGCTCTTCATCCAGGACCGCTATCGCTACGACGGCGCCGACGTCGCGCACGTCATCCTGAAGAAGCATGCCGAGATCGACTGGAAGCGGCTGCTGGCGACGATGGAGCTGCAGTGGGAAGTGCTGCTGATCCACCTGCTCAACTTCCGCTTCATCTATCCGACCGAACGCGACTGCGTGCCGCGCTGGCTGTTCGACGAGCTGATCGAGCGGGCGAAGCTGCAGGCCGACCTGCCGCCCGCCAACGTCAAGGTCTGTCGCGGCCGGCTGCTCAGCCCGCGCGACTATGTGGTCGACATCTGTGATTGGGGCTTCGCCGACGTGGTCGGCAAGGGACTTGAGGAGCAGCATGAACGAAAAGCCTGACCGCATCGTCCTCGCCGCGACCGGCGATCTGCACGTCAACGACGGCGACAGCGGACGCTATCGCGACCTGTTCGCCGAGATTTCCGAAAAGGCCGACGTGCTGGCGCTGACCGGCGACCTCACCAACTTCGGCAAGACCCCCGAGGCCGAGGCGTTGGCCGAGGACCTGCGCGCCTGCACGATCCCGGTGGTCGCGGTGCTCGGCAACCATGACTTCGAATGCGGCCAGCCGGAGGAGGTGGTGCGCATCCTCCACGACGCGGGCGTGACGCTGCTCGACGAGCAGGCGGCGGAGATCGCGGGCGTCGGCTTTGCCGGGGTCAAGGGCTTCGTCGGCGGTTTCGACCGCGGCGAGCTGGGCGCGTTCGGCGAGCCGGCGATCAAGGCGATCGTCGACGAATCGATCAACGAGGCACGCAAGCTGGAGAATGCGCTGCGGACGCTGCGCACCGACCGCATCGTCGCGCTGCTCCACTATGCGCCGGTCGCCGCGACCGTGGAGGGCGAGCCGAAGGAGATCTGGCCGTTCCTCGGCTCCTCGCGCCTCGCCGACGCGGTCGACCGGTTCGACAACGTGCGGATGGTGCTCCACGGCCACGCCCATCGCGGCGCGTACGAGGGGCGCACGCGGCGCGGCATCCCCGTCTACAACGTCGCGCAGTTCGTGCTGACCGAGGCGACCGGCAAGCCCTACGTGCTGTTCGACGTCTGATCGGCGATCAGCCGATCGTCGGCCGGGTGCGGCCGAGCCCCATGCGCGCGAGCTCGCGCTGGCGGTCGACCAGCTGGTGCTTGAGCGCACCGCCGACGTGGAGCAGCAGCAGCGCGAGCAGCACCCAGCCGCCGAGCGCGTGGACGCGCTCGATCCGCTCGTGCACCGCGCGCTGTTCGGGAACACCGTCGGGCGTGCTGCCGAGCTGCTGGACCGGCGCGATCATCGGCAGCGGGAACAGGCCCCAGACCAGCGTCGGCCCGCGCTTGCGCGGCGGCTGGCCACCGCCCTTGCCTTCGCCCGCCGGACCGCCGCGGACGCGGGTGTCGGGCTTCAGCGTGGGGGCAGGCGGCGGCCCCGCCGGGTTCTCGGCCGCCCAGGCGGCGCCGGGCGAGCCCGCGGGCGGGTTGGCCGAGATCATCGCCCAGCCGGAGAAGGGCAGCAGCAGCATCGCCGCGTAGAGCAGGAAGTGGATGACGCGGGCGAGCCCCTTCTCCCACCCCGCCATCGGCAGGTACGGCGGCGGGCGGTGGGTCAGCCGCCAGCCGACGCACACCAGCGACAGCGCCAGGATGGTGATCCCCGACGAGACGTGGAACACGAAGAAGCCGCGCGGCAGCAGCGGCCTGAGCAGCCCCGAGGTGAGATTGTAGAGGATCAGCGCCGCGATCAGCCAGTGCAGCAGGATCGCGACGTTGGTGTAGCGCAGCCGGGGCCGCGCGGCGCTGTCGAGCGTGGCGATGGACATGCGGCGGCCTCCTGCAAACCTGGGTTAAGGTGTCGCGCGCCGCCCGCCGGGTCAAGCCGGC
The DNA here is from genome assembly GCF_047975845.1 of Sphingomonas mangrovi. NCBI lineage: Bacteria > Pseudomonadati > Pseudomonadota > Alphaproteobacteria > Sphingomonadales > Sphingomonadaceae > Sphingomonas > Sphingomonas mangrovi. Next base: position 53,422 of record NZ_JBIUCZ010000024.1, read on the forward strand.
GCGAACGCCGCATAGACGCCGTCGACCAGCCGCGGCGCGCACGCGCTGCCGTCGAGCGCCAGTGCCAGCGCGACGTCTGCCTCGAACCCGTCGCCGATCAGTTCCTGCCCCGACACGCATGCGCGCACGATGTCGGGGAGGTCGTCGCCGGCGCCGCGATAGGCGTCGCGCGCCACCCGCGCCTCGGCGTCCATCGCGCCGTCGAGCCGGTCGAGGATCGCGCCGGCGCCGAGCAGGTCCTCGATCGCCGGGCGCAGCGTGCCGTCGGGCCAGCGCTCACCGGCCGGCACCACGCCGATGTCGCCGCCGCCCGCCAGGGCCAGCGCCGCCCGCGCGACCGCGCCAGCGTTGCGCAGGCAGCCCGCGAGGGTGGGCGTGCCCTGCGCCGCCACCGACAGCCGCGAGCCGTTGGGCGACGGCAGCATCAGCCGCGTGCCCGCGGCCAGCGCGGTGAGCGTGCGCGGCGACAGGCTCGGCCGGTCGCCCACCGCCCGACGCGGCGCGGCGAGCGTCGCACCGGCGGCATCGGCGGCGGCCTGCGCCGCGGCGCGATCGCCCGACGGGAAGGGCAGCACCTGCGCGCCTTGCGCAGTGGTGATGTCGACCGAGGTCGAGAAGGACAGCACGTCGACGATCACCAGCACCGCCACCCGCGCCCGCAGCCGCTCGACGCCGTGCAGTCCCCATTCGCTTCGGATCATGTCGTTCCCCCTGGCGCGGGGCATAGCAGTGGTGGGGGGAGAGGGGCAGGCGGGCGGTGGACGAGGAAGGGGGGGCGAGGTGGAAGGTGGAAGGTGGAAGGTGGAAGGTGGTCGAGAAGGAAGGTGGGGGCATGGGAGCGGCCACGGCCACTCCTGCTCCTGCGTCACCCCAGCGGAAGCGGGACATTTGCATAACCGGTTTTTTGGTGAAGCGGTGGCGTGAATGGTGGTTGCGGCGGCGGGAGTGGCGACGCGGCGGGGATCGGGTGGGTGAGCTGTGG
>NZ_JBIUCZ010000025.1:0-51474 GCF_047975845.1 Sphingomonas mangrovi
GATCCCCGCCGCGTCGCCACTCCCGCCGCCGCAACCACCATTCACGCCACCGCTTCACCAAAAAACCGGTTATGCAAATGTCCCGCCTTCGCTGGGGTGACGGCTTGGTCGTGGGGGGGCCGCCTCACCCTCAATACCCCGTGTACCGGCCAGGACGGTGCCACGCGATCAGGATGCCGCTGATCGCGGCGGCGCTCAGGATCGACCAGCCGAGCCGCTCGGCCGAGACCACCGGGATCGCGAGCGACAGGATGACGACGTCGAGCGCGATCTGGGTGCGGCCGGCGTTCCAGCCGCGCTCGCGCTGCAGCCATAGCGTCAGCACGCCGGTGCCGCCGACCGCGGCGTCATGCCGCGCTAGCGACAGGATGCCCATTCCGATCACCGTGCCGCCGACCAGCGCGGCGAACGCCGGGTGGACGTTGTGCACCTCGAACGCGAGCGGGCGGATCGCGGAGAACAGCGCGATGCCGGCGTTGACCGCGATCGAGCGCAGCGTGAAGCGCATCCCCATCGCCACCGCCGCGAAGACGAAGAAGGGCAGGTTGATGATCGTGAACAGCACGCCCGGCGGCAGCGGCACGAGGTAAGAGACCAGCAGCGCGATCCCCGCGACGCCCCCCGTCACCAGCCCCGCCGCCTTCAGGAACACCAGCCCCAGCACCAGCAGCGTGCAGCCCACGAACATCGCATAGAGATCCTCCGCGCGGCTGTGCGGGATCGCGCTGGGGGCAGGGGAACGAAGGGTAGACGTCATCAAGCGCTCCGGAACATGGGCGCCGTCGCAGGTCATGCCTCCCCCAAGGCTTTTGCGCGCTCCTATCGCCGCTTCCCGGCCGCGTAAATGGGAGGGCGCGCCGGCCGGGGAGCAGGCGTCCCCCGGCCGGCCGCGATCACTTGCGCTGGGCGGCGGTCGCCTCGCGCGCGGCGCGGAACTCGCTGTCCGCGGACCAGTTCGGCCAGGTCCGGCCGTTCGCCAGCCGGTCGCCCAGGCGGTAGAGCAGCGCCAGGTCGCCCTGCCAGCTGTCGGTGTTCCAGCTCGCGTCATATTCGTCGGCCGGCTGGTGGTAGCGATCGCGGGTATAGACGTCGGCCAGTTGCTTGCCGCGCGCCGCACCGCCGTTCACCAGCTCCTGGCCCGCATCGTAGGAGATCGCCGGCACGCCGCGCTTGGCGAAGGGAAAATGGTCGGAACGGTAGAAGCTGCCCGCTTCCGGTCGCGCGTCCGGCGTATAGTGGCGCCCGACCTTGCCGGCCTCTTCGGTCAGCATCGTCAGCAGGTCGAGCTTGGCCGCGCCCGAGATGCTGAAGTCGCGGGTCTTCTCGGCGGCGAACGGACCGTCCATGTTGATCGCGCCGACGGTGGTGGCGAGCGGCCGCAGCGGGTTGGCGGCGTAATATTCGGAGCCGAGCAGCCCCTTCTCCTCGGCGGTCACCGCCAGGAACAGCACCGAGCGGTCCGGCTTCTTCCCCTTGCCATAGGCGCGGGCGAGCTCGAGCAGCGCGGCGGTGCCCGACGCATTGTCGAGCGCACCGTTGTAGATGGTGTCACCCTTCGCATCGGGTGCGCCGATGCCCAGGTGATCCCAGTGCGCCGAATAGATCACCGTCTCCTCGGGGTGGCCGCTGCCCGGCAGGACGCCTGCGACATTGTGCGAGGTGATGATCTCCGGCTTCACCTGGTAGCTGGCGGTCATCGTCGCCTTCAGCGGCATCGGCCGGAAGTCGGCCTTGCGCGCGGCCGCCTTGGCCGCGTCGAAATCGGTGCCGGACGCCTGGAACAGCCGGGTCGCCAGATCCTTCTGGATCCAGCCCTCCATCGCGGTGTGCGCCTTCGTCGGATCGGAGCGGACGATGTCGAACATCGTGTTGGTGTTGGAGTTCTTGACCGTCGCCCAGCCGTAGGAGGCGGGCTCGCTCTCGTGGATCACCAGCACGCCGGCCGCGCCCTGCCGCGCGGCTTCCTCGTACTTGTAGGTCCAGCGGCCGTAATAGGTCATCAGCTTGCCGCCGAAATCGCCTTCGCCGCCCTCGAAGTCGGGGTCGTTGACCAGCACGACCATGATCTTACCCTTGAGGTCGATACCCTTGAAGTCGTCCCAGTTGCGCTCCGGCGCCTTGACGCCATAGCCGACGAACACCAGCGGCGCCTGGTCGAGTTTCACCGCCGTCTGCCCGGTCGAGGCGGCGCGCACCGCGATCTGGTCGCCCTGGGTGAGCGGCGTGGCGGTGCCGCCGATCGCCATCGACAGGCTGGGCGTGCCGACGATGTCGGAGCGCAGCAGCGGCACGTCCTGGAAGAAGCTGCCCTTGTCGCCGGCCGGCTTGAGCCCCGCCGCCTTGAACGCCTCAGCGATATAGGTGATCGTCTTGGTCTCGGCGCGGGTGGCGGGGCCGCGGCCCTCATATTCGTCGCTCGACAGGATCTTGATGTCGTTGGCGACGCGCGCGATGTCGAAGCTGGGTGTCTTGCCCGGTGCGGCGAGCGCGAGCGGCGAGGCGCCGAGCAGCGCGGCGAGCGCGAGCAGGCGCGGGAGGGTGCGCGGGATACGGGATGGCATGGGATACTCCTGTGCGACGAACGATCCCATGATGCCCAAGCCGCGCACGATGTCGAGGTGGTGCAGCAGAGGAACGGGAGAAGGCGATGCGCGAGACGGTTTCCGGCGGATGCCAGTGCGGACGAATCCGCTACCGCGTCGCCATCCACGACGACGACGCCTATCTGTGCCACTGCCGCATGTGCCAGCGTGCGACCGGCGGCGTCTCGATCGCGTTCAAGAACGTGAAGAAGGCGGAGGTGGTGTGGGAGCGCGAGCCGGACCGCTACGCCTCCTCGCCGATCGCCAACCGCGGCTTCTGCCGCGAGTGCGGCACGCCGCTGACCTTCGAATTCCCGGACAGCGAGAACCTGGACCTGACGATCGGCAGCTTCGACGCGCCCGCGCGCTTCCAGCCGCGCCACCATTTCGGGGTGGAGAGCTGGCACCCGCAATGGCTCGACACGCGCGGCCTGCCCGAATATCGCGCCGACGAGAACCCGGCCACGCGCGACAGGTGGATGAAAACCCTTGGCAGACTTCCCGACTGAGACGCACCGCTTCCAGAGCTTCGACGGCACCGAGCTTGCCTGGCATGAGGGCGGCGAGGGCCGCCCGCTGCTGCTGATCCACGGCTATTTCAGCGACGCCTATACGAATTGGATCCGCTACGGCCACGCCGCCAAGATCGCGGCCAAGGGATATCGCGTGATCATGCCGGACTTGCGCGCGCACGGGCACAGCGCCCGCCCGCACGATGCGGCGGCGTACCCGCCCGACGCGCTGGCGCAGGACGGCGAGGCGCTGGTCGCGCATCTGGGGCTCACCGACTACGACCTCGGCGGCTATTCGCTCGGCGGGCGAACCGCGGTGCGGATGGTGGCGCGCGGGGCGGCGCCGGCCAAGCTGGTGGTCGCCGGCATGGGGCTGGAGGGGCTGACCGGCACCAGCGGCCGCGCCGACCATTTCCGCAACATCCTGACCAACCTCGGCAAGCACGAGCGCGGCACGCCCGAATGGCTGGCGGAAGCCTTCCTCAAGACCACCAAGGGCGATCCGGTCGCGCTGCTCGGCATCCTGGACACCTTCGTGGATACCGAGCGCGACGCCATCGCCGCGATCGCCCAGCCGACGCTGGTGGTCGCGGGCGAGGAGGACAGCGACAACGGCAGCCACGCCGCGCTTGCCGAACTGCTTCCGCACGCGACGCTGCGCGAGGTGCCGGGCGGGCATATGAGCGCGGTGACCAAGCCGGAGCTGGGACAGGCGATCGCCGACTTCCTCGGCGCTTGACCTGGGGGTGGGCGGGCGCGCAGGTTGCGCGCATCCGTCTGACCCTGGGGGTTTTTCATGTTCCGTACCGCTGCCTCGACGCTTGCCGTCGCGCTTTCGCTCGTCACCGCACCCGCCTTCGCCCAGACCGCGCAGCCGGCGCCCGCCGCCGCCGCGGCCCCTACCGCAGCCCAGGCCGACGCGTTGGTCGCGCGCGCCGAACAGGAGATGGGCGACTTCTCGCTCGACGCGGCGCGCATCGCCTGGGTGAACGCCACCTACATCACCGACGATACCGACGCGCTCGCGGCGAAGTCGGGCGCGATCGGCACCGAGATGGGCGTTCGCTATGCGCTGGAAGCCGCCAAGTTCGACGGCGTGAAGGGGCTGTCCTACGACACCCGCCGCAAGCTCGACATCCTCAAGAACGGCCTGACGCTGCCGGCGCCGACGCGTCCTGGCGCGGCGCAGCAACTGTCCGACCTCGCCACCAAGATGGCATCGGCCTATGGCAAGGGCCGCGGCACCCGCAACGGCCAGCCGATCAACGGATCGGACATCGAGGCGGCGATGGGCACCAGCCGCGACCCCAACGAATTGAAGGAGATGTGGGTCAGCTGGCACGACAATGTCGGCGCGCCGATGCGGCAGGATTATGCCCAGATGGTCGGCATCGCCAACCAGGGCGCCGAGGAGCTGGGCTTCGCCGATGTCGGCTCGATGTGGCGGTCGGGCTACGACATGCCGCCCGAGCAGTTCGCGCAGATGGCCGACACGCTGTGGAAGGAGGTCGAGCCGCTCTACCTGTCGCTCCACACCTATGTCCGCTGGAAGCTCAACGAGAAGTACGGCGATGCCGTCCAGCCCAAGACCGGCCCGATCCGTGCCGACCTGCTCGGCAACATGTGGGCGCAGGAATGGGGCAACATCTATGACGTGGTCGCGCCCGCCGGCTCGGGCGACCTCGGCTACGATATCGGCGATCTGCTCAAGGCGAAGAACTACGACCCCGTGAAGATGGTGAAGGCGGGCGAGAACTTCTATTCCTCGCTCGGCTTCGCGCCGCTGCCCGAGACCTTCTGGCAGCGGTCGCAGATTACCAAGCCCGCCGACCGCGAGGTGATCTGCCACGCCTCCGCTTGGGACCTCGACAACAAGGACGACGTGCGCATCAAGATGTGCACCAAGGTCAACTCCGACGACTTCGTGACGATCCACCACGAGCTCGGTCACAACTACTACCAGCGCGCCTACAACCAGCAGCCGTTCCTCTACATGAACGGCGCCAACGACGGCTTCCACGAGGCGATCGGCGACTTCGTCGCGCTGTCGATCACGCCGGACTATCTGGTGAACATCGACCTGCTCGACCGCGCGCAGGTGCCAGGTGCCGACAAGGACATTGGCCTGCTGCTGCGCCAGGCGATGGACAAGGTGGCGTTCCTGCCGTTCGGCCTGCTGATGGACAAGTGGCGCTGGGGCGTGTTCTCGGGCGATATCCCGACCGGCCAGTATCAGAAGGGCTGGGACGCGCTGCGCCTCCAGTACCAGGGCGTGGTGCCGCCGGTGGCGCGGGACGAGACCCGCTTCGATCCGGGCGCCAAGTACCACATCCCGGGCAACACGCCCTACGCGCGCTACTTCCTGGCGCGCATCCTCCAGTTCCAGTTCTACAAGGCGGCGTGCGACCAGGCCGGCTGGAAGGGGCCGCTCCACCGCTGCTCCTTCTTCGGCAACAAGGAGGTCGGCGCCCGGCTGAACAAGATGCTGGCGATGGGCGCGTCCAAGCCCTGGCCGGAGGCGCTGGAGGCCTTCACCGGCACCCGCAAGATGAGCGGCAAGGCGATGGTCGACTATTTCGCCCCGTTGAAGACCTGGCTCGACCAGCAGAACAAGGGCAAGCCCAAGGGCTGGTGAGCGAGCGGGGGGGCGTTCATCGCCGCCCCCTTTTGCCCCGCACACCCTCTTCGTCATGCTGACGAAAGTCAGCATCCAGACGCGCAACGCCCGCTGCTCTTGCCCGTAGCGGCAATGGATCCTGACTTCCGTCAGGATGACGAGGGGAGGCGCCCCCCGCGCTCGATCAGCGGAACGGCGGCTCGTTGAACGCGCGCAGCTTGCGGCTGTGGAGGCGGTTGCCTTCGCGGCGCAGTTCCTCGCACGTTTCGATGCCGATCCGCATATGCTCGTTGATCGCGCGCTCGTAGAAGCGATTGGCCTGTCCCGGCAGCTTCAACTCGCCGTGGAGCGGCTTGTCCGAGACGCACAGCAGCGTGCCGTAGGGTACGCGGAAGCGGTATCCCTGTGCGGCGATCGTCGCCGATTCCATGTCGATGCCGACCGCGCGACTGAGCGAGAAGCGCAGCGCCGAGCGCGAGAAGCGCAGTTCCCAGTTGCGGTCGTCGGTGGTGACGATCGTGCCGGTGCGCAGCCGCCGCTTGAGCTCGTCGCCCGACTGGCCCGACACGCTCTGCGCCGCGCGGGCGAGCGCCTGCTGCACCTCGGCGATCGCCGGCACCGGGATTTCGGGCGGCAGCACGTCGTCGAGGACGTGGTCGTCGCGCAGATAGGCGTGGGCTAGGACATAGTCGCCGATCCGCTGGCTGGGGCGCAGGCCGCCGCAATGGCCGATCATCAGCCACGCCTCCGGGCGCGTGACGGCAAGATGGTCGCAGATCGTCTTGGCGTTGGAGGGGCCGACGCCGATGTTGACCAGCGTGATGCCGCTGCGGTCGGGCGCCATCAGGTGATAGGCCGGCATCTGGTGGCGCCGCCACGCGCTGTCGGTCACCAGCTTGTCGACGTCGTCGCCCGCCGTCATCATCAGCCCGCCCGCACCCGACACGCCGGTGTAGCGGCTGCCTTCGCCCAGCTGCGAACACGCCCAGCGGACGAACTCGTCGACGTAGCGATGATAGTTGGTGAACAGCACGTAGCGCTGGATGTGCTCGGGCGGGGTGCCGGTGTAGTGGCGCAGCCGCGCGAGCGAGAAATCGGTGCGCAGCCCGTCGAACAGCGCCAGCGGCCGGCTCTCGTCCGCGTTCACCCACAGCCCGTCGGCGATCTCGTCGCCGATGTGCGCCAGCTCGGTCGCGGGGAAGTGGCGCGCGAGCTCGGCGGCGGAGACCGCGTCCAGACTGAGCGCATGGCCGGCGTCGAGGACATACGGGAAGGGGATTTCCTGGCGGCTCGGCGCGACGCTCACCTCGACGTCGTGGCTGTCCAGGATCAGCGACAGCTGCTCGGTCAGATAGTCGGCGAACATCGCCGGCTTCGTCACGGTGATGCGATAGTCGCCCGGCACGTTGAGCCGCGCGAACGAGCGCATCGGCGTCGGCAGATCGCCGCCGCCGCGATAGCTCAGCCGAAGCTCGGGATAGGCGAAGGAGCCGTCCATCCGCGCCGAGCTGGGCGGGGGCGTACCGTCGCGGAGATAGGTGTCGAGCGCGCCCCGCAGCCGATCCACGGAGGCAGTGTAGAGTCGATCCAGACGATCGACGATGTCTGAGGCTTGCGTCATCCTCTGCCGCTAAAGCGTTCGCCGCCAGCGCGCAAGCAAGCGCGCATCGCCCACACGCGCAAACGCCGGCGCCCGCGGCTGCGGACACCGGCGCCTGGTGCTGCGCGGCGATCCCGCGCGGCGGCTTACTTGCCGGTCGACTTGGTGTCGGCGGACTTGGTCGTGCCCGACTTGGCGGCGGTCGACTTCGCCGCGGTCGACTTGGTGCCGGTGGTCTTGTCGGACGCCTTCTTCTTGTCGATCAGCTTGGAGGCGCCGAACGCTGCGCCGGCGACCGCAGCGGCCGCACCGGCGATGATCGCGGCGGTGGTGCCCGGGTTGTTCTTCACCGCGGCCGTGGTGCTCTTGGCCGCACCGCTGATCGCCTCCTTGCTCTTGGCGGCGGCGTCGGCGACGACTTCCTTGCTCTTGTCGAGCTGCACATGGGCCTTGTCGGCGAAGCCGGTCTTGGTCTCGGCAGTGGTGTCGGTGCCGGTCGTGCCGTTGGTGGTGTTCGTCGTGGATGCATTCATCGCGGAGCCTCCCATCGATTCAGTGTGATCGCGTAACGAGCAAACCAACTCGTGCGGGGCGCCGGGGTTCCGAAAGGCATGTTCGGCAAGGCGGGGAGATCGCGTCTAGGCGATCTCCCCGGCCCGCGGATCAGAGCGTCTCGAGCAGATGCTCGGCCGAGCTCACCCGGAACTCGCCGCCTTCCTCGACGTGCAGCGCCTCGACCACGCCGTCGTTGACGACCATCGCATAGCGCTGGCCGCGGCTGCCCAGGCCGAACTTCGAGCCGTCGAGTTCCAGCCCGACCGCCTTGGCGAAGGCGCCGTTGCCGTCGGCCAGCATCGTGACCTTGTCGCCCACGCCGGTCGCCTCGCCCCACGCCTGCATCACGAAGGCGTCGTTGACGGCGGTGCAGGCGATCTCGTCGATGCCCTTGGCGCGGATCGCATCGGCCTTTTCGACGAAGCCGGGAAGGTGGCGCGCCGAGCAGGTCGGGGTGAAGGCGCCCGGCACCGAGAACAGCGCGACGCGGCGGCCGGCGAAGTAGCCGGCGGTGTCGATCTGGTCGGGGCCGTCCCCGGTCACCTTGACGAGGGGGGCGTCGGGCAGGCGGTCGCCCACTTGGATGGTCATGCAAATCTCCGTGTCGCGTGCGCCCGAGGGGGCGCCGTCGCGGATAGCTAGGGCGCGCGGGCGGGGCTTTTCAAGCGGCGGGGTCGCGCTATGTTCCCAAGCCATGGAGAGTGCAGCGTTTCTGGTCGGGCAGTTCCTGTTGGCGATGCCCGGTATCGGCGATCCGAGGTTCGAGCGCGCGGCGATCGCGATCTGCGCCCACGACGAAAAGGGGGCGATGGGCGTCGGCATTAGCGAGGAGGTCGAAGGCCTTGGCCTGCACGACCTGCTGCGCCAGTTCGAACTGCGCACCGATCTGGTGCCCGACCGCCCCGTGCACATCGGCGGGCCGGTGGAGCCGCGCCGCGGCTTCGTGCTTCACAGCGATGACTGGTCGGGCCAGGACACGATCGATGTCTCCGGCCGCTGGTCGCTGTCGGGAACGATCGACGTGCTGAAAGCGATCGCCGAGGGCAAAGGTCCGCAACAGTTCCTCGTCGCGCTGGGCTTTGCCGGCTGGGAAGCCGGCCAGCTCGAAGGGGAGCTGACGCGGCACGGCTGGTTCACGACGCGCGCCGACCCGTCGCTCCTCTTCGACGTTGCTGCGGAGGATCGCTGGGAACGCGGCTTCACCACTGCCGGAATCGATCCGCGACTGCTGGTGAGCGGCGGCGGCACCGCCTGATTTCTTCGGCCGGCCTTGCATTCTTCTTCCCGGACGGGCGATGATCGGGGCGCAAAAGAGGGCGGCGTCGTGCCGCTCTTGCGCGTTGAAGGGGTGAGGATGCGGAAACAGGGTTCGAGCTGGACGGCGTCGCTCGCGGCGCTTGCGCTGCTTTCGGCATGCGGGGGCGACGATGGCGGTTCGGGTGGGGACGTGTCGGTGCCAGCGCCCACGCCGACGGCGACGCCCACACCAACGCCGGCGCCCTCTCCTACGCCCACCCCGACGCCGACGCCGACCCCCGCTCCGGCACCGAGCTATACGAATGCGGCCGATTTCTCCGTCGATGCGACCTTCGCCGGGGTCGGGGCGATCGTGACCGAGGAAATCGACGGGTCGACGGTCCCGGCCGGTGGCAGCACCGCGCTCCAGACCGATTCCGCCCGCGTCGGCTTCCGCTTCAAGAGCGAGGGGCGACGCTACGAGGCGTTCTTCGACGGCGCCCGGTTCGACGCCGGTCCCGCCGAGCTTGGCGCCGGCGAGGAGCCGGGCTGGCGCGCCGATGGTTTCCGAGGGGAGCCGCGGTTCGTTCGCCGCGTCCTGCGCGATGGCGGGACCTATGCCGGGTATGTCCGCTGGTTCGACGGCGGCGGCAGTCGTGCCTACCGGCGCTTGTTCATCTACGGATCGCCAACGCTGGCGTCCGACCTGCCCGGCTCGGGGCGGGCGGACTACACTGCCGGTTTCGACGTGACCGGGGTGACGACGCGCACCGCCTTCACCGGTTTCCTTCCGACGGCCGTTCTGCCGACGATCGCGGTCGACTGGGCGGCGGGCACGGTGTCGGGCACGTTCGTCGTGGACGGCAACGAGACGTGGAACCACACCGACGTGCCGTTCACCTTCACGGCAAAGCTCGACCGCGCGACCGGACGGTTCAGCGGCAGCGTGCGCAGCGATCCCGCCTACCCCTATTCGGGCGAGATCGTGGGTGCGCTCTACGGCCCGGCCGGCGTCGAGATCGGAGCCGTGTTCCGCTACGAGAGCACAACCGGCTTTGCCGCGGGCGCGATCCTGGGTGTGCGCAAATAGGGGGCGGGCGGCGCTCCGGCGCCGCCTCCGCCGCCGCCGTTCCGGACCCGTCATATAAAGAACTCTTTATATAGCTGATTGCGCGGCGGCGGGGGGTCGGCTAGGGCCGCCGCATGCGGCGTGCCGGCTCGGGTGCGCATCGACAGGAGATATTTCGTGGCCACCGCGCTCGACACCCAGGACTACGTCATCAAGGACATCAGCCTCGCCGCCTTCGGCCGCAAGGAAATCGAGATCGCCGAGACCGAGATGCCCGGCCTCATGTCGCTGGTCGAGGAATTCGGCGCGTCGCAGCCGCTGAAGGGTGCCCGCATCACCGGCTCGCTGCACATGACGATCCAGACCGCGGTGCTGATCGAGACGCTGGCCAAGCTGGGCGCCGAGCTGCGCTGGGCGTCGTGCAACATCTTCTCGACCCAGGATCACGCCGCCGCCGCGATTGCCGAGCAGGGCATCCCGGTGTTCGCCGTCAAGGGCGAGACGCTCGAGGAATATTGGGAATACGTCACGCGCATCTTCGACTGGGGGCAGGACACCACCTGCAACATGATCCTGGACGACGGCGGCGACGCGACGATGTTCGCGCTGTGGGGCGCGCGCGTCGAGGCGGGCGAGACGCTGTTCACCCCGACCAACGAAGAGGAAGAGATCTTCGTCGCGACGCTCGAGCGTTTCCTCAAGGAGCGTCCGGGCTACCTCACCAAGACGGTCGACGCGATCAAGGGCGTGTCGGAAGAGACCACCACCGGCGTCCACCGCCTCTACGAGCTCGCCAAGCAGGGCAAGCTCCCGTTCCCGGCGATCAACGTCAACGACTCGGTGACCAAGTCGAAGTTCGACAACCTCTACGGCTGCAAGGAATCGCTGGTCGACGCGATTCGCCGCGCGACCGACGTGATGCTCGCCGGCAAGGTGGCGTGCGTCGCGGGCTTCGGCGACGTGGGCAAGGGCTCGGCCGCATCGCTGCGCAACGGCGGCGCGCGCGTGCTGGTGACCGAGGTCGACCCGATCTGCGCGCTGCAGGCGGCGATGGAAGGCTATGAGGTCGTGACGATGGAAGACGCGGCAACCCGCGCCGACATCTTCGTGACCGCCACCGGCAACGCCGACGTCATCACGCTCGATCACATGCGCGCGATGAAGAACATGGCGATCGTGTGCAACATCGGCCACTTCGACAGCGAGATCCAGATCGCGGGCCTCAACAACCTGAAGTGGACCGAGATCAAGCCGCAGGTCGACGAGGTCGAGTTCGCCGACGGCAAGAAGATCATCGTCCTCGCCAAGGGCCGCCTGGTGAACCTGGGTTGCGCGACCGGCCACCCGTCGTTCGTGATGTCCTCGTCCTTCACCAACCAGGTGCTGGCGCAGATCGAGCTGTGGACCAAGTCGGACGAATACAAGAACGAGGTCTACGTCCTGCCCAAGCACCTCGACGAGAAGGTCGCGGCGCTCCACCTGGAGAAGCTGGGCGTGAAGCTGTCCAAGCTGACCAGCAAGCAGGCCGACTATATCGGCGTGCCGGTCGAGGGGCCGTTCAAGCCGGATCACTATCGCTATTGATCTGCCACTCTCGTCATCCTGACCTCTGTCAGGATGACGAGAACGGAAGATGGCGAAGCGTGGAGCGGGGCGGGGTGCCGGGCACTCCGCCCTTTTTCGTGGGCCCCGTTTCGCGTCCGGCGACGAAGCGACCCGCCGGTGCTGCGGCGCGCATGGCGCTTGGCCGAGAGATCGCCTAAACCGCGGCCGATGAGGGCAGGCAGTTCGGCACGTCCGCGAGGACGAACGCGGCGATGATCATTCTCAACCCCGTTTCGGCGATCCTGGCCGGGGCGGTTCTGGCGGTGGTGCTGGTCGGCGCGATCTGGGCGCTCGCGGCCGGGCTGTGGCTGCGCAGGCGCGCGCGCGCCGGCATGGCCGCTGCCGGCATCGACGCGACGCTGGTGCGTGCCGCCCCTGCGCAGGCGATGCTGGTGCGCGGCGACGGACGGGTCGAGATGCCACCGCGGCTCGCCGAATGGCTGGGGCTCTCGGCGATGCCGCAGACGCTCGCCGACCTGACCGGCATGGACGAGGGGCTCGATCCGGCGAGTGCCGAGGCGCTGCTGCGCGAGATCGGCGGCGCGCAGCGTGCGGCGCGGCCGTTCCGCATCGAGGTGCGCGCGCGCGGCGCCGCCCGCACCCTGATCGCCGCGGGCGAACGCGCGCCGGCGGTGCTCGAACCCCACGGCGGCGCGCTCGTGTGGTTCTTCGACGCGACCGAGTTCCAGGCGGAGATCGGCACGCTGTCGCGCGACATCGAGGAATATCGCTCGGGCTTCGACGCGCTCTCCGGCCTGATCGAGGCCGCGCCGATGCCGATGTGGTACCGCGACGGCGACCTGCGGCTGGCGATGGTCAACAGCGCCTATGTCCGCGCGGTCGATGCGTTCGACGCGCGCGAGGTGCTGGGGCGCCAGGCCGAGCTGGTCGACGGCGACGGCATGGGCGGACCGCTCGGCAGCGCGCTGATCGCCCGCGACACCGGCCAGCCGCAGGCGAGCGTGATGCCCGCCACCATCGGCGGCGAGCGGCGGACGCTGCGCGTCCACGACGTGCCGCTGCCCGAGGGCGGCATCGCCGGCTTCGCGGTCGACATCCACGACATCGAGGAGATGCGCGCCGGCATGAAGCGCTCGCGGCTCGCGCAGCGCGCGGTGCTCGACCGGCTGTCGGCGGGGGTGGTCCAGTTCGCCGCCGACCGCTCGCTCGACTTCTGCAACCAGCCGTTCCGCCGCATCTTCGGCATGCGCGGCGAATGGCTTGCCGACCGGCCCGAGTTCGACCGCGTGCTCGAGCGCATGCGTGAGGCCAAGCGCCTGCCCGAGGTGCGCGACTTCCCCGGGTGGAAGCAGGAGCGCCGCGCCTGGTTCCGCGCCGCGGAAGCCGTGGAGGAGCCGTGGCACCTGCCCGGCGGCACCTATCTGCGCGTCGTCGCCCAGCCGCTGCCCGAAGGCGGCCTGCTGGTGATCTTCGAGGATCGCACCGAGCAGGTCCAGCTGGCGAGCGCGCGCGACACGCTGCTGCGCGTGCGCACCGCCACCTTCGACAATCTGTTCGAGGCGCTGGGCGTGTTCGCCGCCGACGGCCGGCTGCAGCTGTGGAACAGCAAGTTCCGCCAGCTGTGGGGGCTGGAAGAGGCGTTTCTCAACGACCATCCTCGCGTCGATGCGATCGCCGAACTGGCGGCGCCGAAGCTCGCCAATCCGTCGCGCGCGCTGCTGATCCCCGAGCTGATCCGCTTCGCCACCGTCCAGCGCATCCAACGCGGCGGCCATTTCGCGATGGCGGACGGACGCCACTACGAATTCGGCGCGGTGCCGCTGCCCGACGGCAACGCGCTGCTGACGATGCTCGACATTTCCGACAGCCGGCGGATCGAGCAGGCGCTGCGCGACCGCAACGAGGCGCTGGAGGCGGGCGACCGCACCAAGACCGCATTCCTGGCGGCGATGAGCTACGAGCTGCGTACGCCGCTCACCTCGATCAAGGGTTTCACCGAGATGCTCCACGGCGGCTACGCCGGCGCGCTCGGCGAGACGGCGACCGGCTATACTGGCGCGATCCTCGAATCGGTCGACCGGCTGGGCGAACTGATCGACGACGTGCTCGACCTCACCGCCAGCGAGGGCGCGCCGCTCCAGCGCAGCGAGATCGAGCTGGCGCCGCTCGCCCGCGCGATGGCGGCGGAGATGCTGCCGGCCGCCGCCGCCAAGAAGATCGAACTCGCGGTCGAGGTCGCGCCCTCGGTCGGCCACATGATCGGCGATGCGCGGCGGATCGGCCAGGCGATCTGCCACCTGCTCGACCACGCCATAGCCGGCACCCGCGAGCGCGGGCGCGTGCTGCTCCACGCCGACGGCGACGCCGACAGCGCGCGCATCGTCGTGTCCGACGACGGTCCCGGCATGGACGCCAACACCGCTGCTCATGCGCTCGACCGCTTCGCCCCTGGCGGCGCGCTCCGCCGCGGTGAGCGCGCGCTCGGCCTCGGCCTGCCGCTCGCCCGCCGCATCGTCGAGGCGCATGGCGGCACCATCGAGCTGGTATCCGAACAGGGCGCCGGCACACTGGTGACGATCGAGCTGCCGCGCGGATGAGCGACCTGCTGCTCGCCGGCCCGGAGGACAGCCACGCGTTCGGCGCCGCCCTGGCCCGCGTCGTCCAGCCGGGCGACGCGATCGCGCTGTCCGGGCCGCTGGGCGCCGGCAAGACCAGCATCGCGCGCGGGCTGCTCGCCGCGCTGGGTCTGCTGGAGGAGGCGCCGTCGCCGAGCTTCGCGATCGTCCAGCCCTACGAGCCGCCCGAGACGCGTTTTCCCGTGCTCCACGTCGACCTCTATCGCATCGAGCATCCCGACGAGGCCGAGGAGCTCGGGCTCGACGAGGCCCGGCTCGACGCGCTGCTGCTGGTCGAATGGCCCGAGCGGCTGCCCGACAGCGCGTGGGACGATGCGCTGTGGCTCACCCTCACCCCCGAACCCGATGGCACCCGCCGCTTGACAGCCAAGGTGCCGCCGTCATGGAAGGCACGATGGCCGCTGACATGAACCCGCCCGCCGCGGCGCCCGCCTTTCTCGCAGCGCACGGATGGGGAGGGGCCGAGGTGGTGCCGCTCGCCGGCGACGCCTCGTTCCGCCGCTATTTCCGCGCGATCGACGCCGGCCGCAGCGCGGTGCTGATGGACTCGCCCCCCGCGCTGGAGGACCAGCGCCCGTTCGTCGAACTGGCGCGCTGGCTGACCGAGCGCGGCTTCCGCGCGCCGGCGATCCTGGCGGAGGACGCGGCCGAGGGGCTGGCGCTGCTCGAGGACTTCGGCGACGCGCGCCTGCGCGAAACCGTCGATGCCGCGCCCGAGAGCGAGCTGCGCCTCTATTCGGAGGCGGTCGACGTGCTGATCCGCCTGCGCGACCATCCCGCCGCGCCCGTGCCGCCCTACGACCGCAGCGTCTATTTGCGCGAGGCGATGCTGCTGCCCGAATGGTATTGCCCGGCGATCGGCGTTGAGGTCGACGTGCCCGGATACCAGGCCGCGTGGGAGGTGGTGCTCGACACCGTCGAGGGTGATGCAGCGGTGACGGTGCTGCGCGACTATCATGCCGAGAACCTGATGCTGATCGAGGGCGAGGCGGAGACGCTGGGGCTGCTCGACTTCCAGGACGCGCTCGCCGGCCACCCGGCCTACGACCTGGTCTCGCTGCTCCAGGATGCGCGGCGCGACGTGCCCGCGTCGCTGGAGGAGGCGATGCTCGACCGCTATCGCCGCATCACCGGCGTCGGCGACGACTTCCTCGCCGCCTATCACGTGCTCGGCGCGCAGCGGAACGCCAAGATCGTCGGCATCTTCACCCGGCTGTGGCAGCGTGACGGCAAGCCGCGCTACCCGGCGCTGTGCCCGCGCGTCTGGAGCTATCTAGAGCGCGACCTCGCCCAGCCGGTGCTGGCGCCGGTCGCCGCCTGGTTCGACGCCAACCTGCCGGCCGCGCTGCGCGGCGATCCGATGCAGGTGCGCGCATGACCGCATCGATGACGCTGTCGCTGCGCCCGGTGCCCGACGCCGTCGTACCGGAGACGGCGATGGTGATGGCGGCGGGCCTGGGCAAGCGGATGCGTCCGCTCACCGCCACCCGTCCCAAGCCGCTGGTCAAGGTGGCGGGCAAGCCGCTGATCGACCATGTCTTCGACCGGCTGCGCGCCGCCGGCATCCGACGCGCGGTGGTCAACGTCCATTACCTCGCCGACGTGCTGGAGGCGCATCTGCGCGCGCGGGTGAAGGACCTCGACCTCGCGATTTCCGACGAACGCGTGCAGCTGATGGAGACCGGCGGCGGGCTGGTCCAGGCGCGCGACCTGATCGGCGACAAGCCGTTCGTCTGCGTCAACAGCGACAATCTGTGGATCGACGGACCGGTCGATGCGATCCGGCTGCTGGCGGAAAGCTGGGACGACGACCGCATGGACGCGCTGCTGCTGCTGGTGCCGCTGGCGCGCGCCGCCAGCCACCGCGGGCAGGGCGACTTCCACCTCGATCCCTCGGGCCGGATCACCCGCCGGCGCCAGCCCGGCCGCCTGGCGCCGTTCGTGTTCACCGGCGTCCAGATCCTGTCGCCGCGGGTGATCGCCGACTGGCCGGAGGGGCCGTTCTCGACCAACCTGTTCTGGGAGCGTGCGCTCGACGCCGGCCGGCTGTGGGGCATGGTCCACGAGGGGCTGTGGTTCGATGTCGGTACCCCCGCCGCGATCGGGGAGACCGAGGCGGCGCTCGCCGATGGCTGAGGCCCCGCGGCTTCGGCTCTACTCGATCCCGCCACACCGGGCGTTCGCCGACGCGCTCGCGAACGGCCTGCTGCGGCGCTACGGCCGCAACCCGATGGCGCTGGCGCGCGGCTTTGTGCTGTTGCCCAACAACCGTGCCAAGCGCGCGATTACCGACGCCTTCGTGCGCGCGAGCAAGGGCGGCCTGCTGATGCCGCGGCTGGTCGCGGTCGGCGATCCCGAGATCGACGAGGCGGTCGGGCCGTTCGCCGATCCTGCGGAAGATCTCGATCCGATTCCGCCCGCGGTAGCACCGCTCGCGCGCCGCATGATCCTGTCGCGGCTGGTGGCGGAGGAACGCGCGCGTGCCCGCCGCCCGGTCGACGCCGCCGAGGCGGTGCGGCTTGCCGGGGACCTCGCGCGCACGCTCGACCAGCTGCTGGTCGAGGAGGTCGAGCCCAACGCCCTGAAGACGCTGACCTTCGAGGAGCCGATCCAGGAGCATTGGCAGCGCTCGCTGGCGATGTTCGAGACGGTTCTGGTGCGCTGGCCGCAGGAGCTCGCAAAGCTCGGGCGGATCGACCTCGCCGTCCGCCGCCGACGCCTGCTCGACCGGCTGATCGCGCGCTGGCGGGCGACCTCGCCCGACGGCTTCGTCTGCGCGGCCGGCATCGCCAGTTCGTCGCCGGTGATCGCGCGACTGCTGCGCGCGATCGCGGAGCTGCCACAGGGGAGCGTCGTGCTCTCCGGCCTCGCCATCGACATGGACGATGCCGAATGGGACCTGCTGGGGCCGCACCAACCCGATCCAGTCACCGGCCGCCGCCGTCGATCGCTGGAGACGCATCCGCAGTTCCAGTTGAAGCTGCTGCTCGACCGCATGGGGGTGGGCCGGCGCGAGTTCGAGACGTGGCACGCCGCCAGCGAGCATGACGCGCGGCCGGCGCGCAGCCGCACGATCGAAAGCGCGCTGGCCCCGGCCGAACGCACCCACGACTGGATCACGCTGCCCGCCGAGCGCCGCAGCCTGGCGGGCGTCCAGGCGCTCGACCTGCCCACTCCGGCGGAGGAAGCGCAGGCGATCGCGATCGCGCTGCGCCAGGCGCTGGAGACCGAAGGCAAGACCGCGGCGCTGGTGACGCCGGACCGCGCGCTTGCTCGGCGGGTGGCGGCGCATTGCGCACGGTGGGGGATTGCCGCGGAGGACACCGCCGGCCAGCCGCTGTCGGTGCTGCCGCCCGGCACGATGCTGCTCGCGCTCGCCGACGTCGCTGCGCAGGATTTCGCGCCGTTGCCGCTGCTCGCGCTGCTCAAGCACCCGCTCGCCTGTGCTGGCGAGGCACGGCTTGACTGGCTGGAAGGGGTACGACGGCTCGACCGCGCCATCCGGGGCCCAAGGCCGGCGCCGGGGCTCGCCGGGCTCGACGCCTTTCTCGCCGATGCGGAGGGGCGCGACGGCGCGCTCCGTCGTGCGGCGGCGCCGTGGTGGGAACAGACCCGCCCGCTGCTCGCCCCGCTTGCCGAGGCGTATGCCGGGGGCGCACGCCCCTTGCCCGAATTGCTCGGCGCGTTGCGCGCCACGGCGACGGCGCTGGGCGGCGATGCGCTGTGGTCGCGACCCGAGGGGCGCGGGGCGGCCGAGTTGCTCGACACGCTGGAGCAGGAGGCGGTGCACGGCCCCGCGTTGGTCGAGCCCGAGTCGATCGGTCCGATGCTGCGCACGCTGATGGACGAGGTGGCGGTTCGCCCGCCGCAGGGCGGCCATCCGCGCCTTGCCATCTACGGCCTGCTCGAAGCGCAGCTGCAGACGGCGGACCTGATGATCCTGGGCGGCCTCAACGAGGGCGTCTGGCCGGGGCTGCCTGCGCCCGATCCCTGGCTGGCGCCGCGCATCCGCGCCGAGCTGGGGCTGCCGGGGCTGGAGCGGCGTATCGGCCTTGCCGCGCACGACTTCGCGGGAAGTCTGGGCGCGCGCGAGGTGCTGCTGACCCGCGCCCACCGCGACGCGAGCGCGCCGACCGTCGCCTCGCGCTTCTGGCTGCGGCTGGAGGCGCTGTCGGGCGGCCTCACCCGCGCCGACGCGCTCGCGCGCTGGACGCATGCGATCGACGATCCCGGCGGATACGATCCCGCGCCGCGCCCGGCGCCATGCCCGCCGGTGGCGCAGCGCCCGCGCAGGATTTCGGTGACCGAGGTCGACCGGCTCAAGGCCGATCCCTTCGCCTTCTACGCGCGGCGGATGCTGCGGCTGGCGGCGCTCGATCCGGTCGACGCCGATCCCAGCGCCGCGTGGCGCGGCACGGCGGTGCACACCGTGCTGGAGGAATGGGCACGCCACGACGGCTTCGATCCGGCGAAGCTCGCCGCGCGCGTCGAGCAGCTTGCCGCCGATCCGCGCACCCATCCGCTGCTGCGCGCGCTGTGGGTGCCGCGGCTGCGCGAGGCGGTCGACTGGATCGCGGGTCAGGTCGCGGCGCAAATGGAGGGCGGCCGCCGCATCCTGGGCGTCGAGGGCGAGGGCACCATCGACCTCGCCGGCGTCGAGCTGCGCGGGAAGTTCGACCGCATCGACGCGCTGGAGAACGGCGAACTGGCGGTAGTCGACTACAAGACCGGGCAGCCGCCCTCGACCCGCGCAGTGCGCGACGGGTTCAGCCTCCAGCTGGGCCTGCTCGGCATCATGGCCGAGCGCGGCGCGTTCGAGGACATCGCCGGCACCGCCACCGCCTTCGAATACTGGTCGCTCGCCAAGAAGGGCGATGCGTTCGGCTATGTCGCGACGCCGGTCGATCCGGCGGGCAAGTTCAACCGCGTGCCGACCGACCGGTTCGTAGCGTTGGCACTCCACCATTTCACCGAGGCGGTTGCGAAGTGGCTGACTGGCGCCGAACCGTTCACCGCCAAGCTCAAGCCCGAATATGCCCCCTTTGCCGAGTACGACCAGCTGATGCGCCGCGACGAATGGTATGGCCGTGAGTAGCGCCGGGCTGCTTCCCGAACTGAAGGGCAACCAGGCGCGCGCGAGCGACCCGCGCCACCACGTCTGGCTGTCCGCCTCCGCCGGTACCGGCAAGACGCAGGTGCTGACCGCGCGGGTGTTCCGCCTGTTGCTGCGCGGGGTAGAGCCCTCGGCGATCCTGTGCCTCACCTTCACCAAAGCGGGCGCGGCCGAGATGGCCGAGCGCGTCAATGCCCGCCTTGCCCGCTGGGTGCGCCTGCCCGAGCCCGACCTGAAGAAGGACCTGTTCGCGCTGGGGGAGGACCCCAACGACCCGGCGCTGCTCGCCCGCGCACGCACGCTGTTCGCGCGGGTGCTCGACGCGCCGGGCGGTGGCATCCGCATCCAGACGATCCACAGCTTCTGCCAGACGCTGCTTGCCGCCTTTCCGGTCGAGGCGGGGCTGGTCCCCGGCTTCCGCCCGCTGGAGGCGCGCGAGGAATCGGCGATGGCGCGCGATGCGTTGGCGGCGATGCTGGTCGAGGAACAGCGGCAGGGGCGGGTCACGCTGGGCGATGCGATCGCGGCGCTCAGCCTGCGGCTGGGCGAGGGCAGGGCGGAGGCGTTCCTGGCCGAATGCGCGCGCCGCCCGGACGCGATGGCAGCGCTGCCGGCCGATCTCGCCGGCTTCCTGCGCGATGCGTTCGACCTGCCGCACGGCGATCTCGACGCGGCGATCTGCGCCGGGTGCAGCGACGACGCATTCGACGTCGAGGCCTTGCGCGACCTCATGGAGGCGAACCGCGCCTGGGGCACCGCCACCGGCCTGAAGGTCGCGGGCGCGATCGCAGCGTGGCTGGCGGGCGAACCGGCCGCTCGCGCGGATGCGCTCGACACGCTCTACGGCCAGTTCTTCACCCAGAAGGACACGCTGAAAAAGGCATCGGCCAAGATCCTGGCGGCGATGCCCGACTATGACGTCGCGGCCGAGGCGATCGGCAGCCGCTGTGCCGAGCTGGTCGCGATGCGCCGCCGCGCGGCCTATGCCGATCTGCTCGCCGCTGCGCTGGAGGCGGGACGCCGCTATGCCGCCGCCTATGCCGACGCGAAGCGGCGTGCGGGCGCGGTCGACTTCAACGATCTGATCGCGCGCACGCTGGCGCTGTTCGCACAGCCGGGCATCGGCGAGTGGGTGCGCTTCAAGCTCGACCAGGCGACCGAGCATGTCCTGATCGACGAGGCGCAGGACACCAATCCCGAGCAATGGGCGATCGTCCGCGCACTGGTCGACGAATTCTTCGCAGGCGAAGGCGCACGCACCGCCGGGCTGCGCACGCTGTTCGTGGTGGGCGACTACAAGCAGGCGATCTTCGGCTTCCAGGGCACCGACCCGGTGTATTTCAAGGCGGCGCACCAGCTGTTCGACCAGCGCGCCGCCGTCGCTCCCGAGTTTGACACGGAAGCGCAGCCGCTCGACACGCTGTCGCTGACCGAGAGCTTCCGCTCGACGGCACCCGTGCTGGATTTCGTCGACGCGGCGATCGACGCGTTTCCGCAGCCCGGCATGGGCGACATGGAGGAACGGCTCCAGCATGCCAGCCGCGTGGCCGGGCCGGGCACCGTGACGCTGTGGGCGCCGACCGTCGAGGAAGCGGGCGAGGGCGACGATGGCGAGGAGCAATGGGTCGCCGACGCCACCCGCACGCTTGCCACCCGCATCGCCCGCCAGATCCGCGATTGGATCGGCACGCTGCCGCTGGAGAGCAAGGGGCGGATGCTGGGCGCGGGCGACGTCATGGTGCTGGTCAAGCGCCGCGGCGAACTCGCCTCGCTGATCGTCGCGCGGCTGTATGCGGAAAATGTGCCGGTCGCCGGCATCGACCGGCTGCGGCTCAACGCGCCGCTGGCGGTGCAGGACCTGCTCGCCGCGATCCGCTTCGCGCTCCAGCCCGACGACGACCTGTCGCTGGCGAGCCTGCTCGTCTCGCCGCTGATCGGCTGGAGCCAGGAGCAGCTGATGACAGCGGCGCTGCGCGAGCGCGGCAGCCTGTGGCGGCACCTGCGCACGACCCAGCCCGAGGAAGCATTGGCGCCGCTCCAGCGCATCCTGCGCCGCGCCGATCTGGCGACGCCCTACCGTTTCCTCGAGGAGCTGCTGTCGGGGCCACTCGACGGGCGGCGCAAGCTGCTGCTGCGGCTGGGCGAGGAGGCGCGCGATCCGATCGAGGAACTGCTCAACGCGGCATTGAGCTTCGAGCAGGTCGCGACGCCCTCGCTCCAGCGCTTCCTCGACTGGTTCGATCGTGGCGACGTCGAAATCAAGCGCGACCCGTCACAGGGCGGTGGCGCGGTGCGGGTGATGACCGCGCACGGCGCCAAGGGGCTGCAGGCGCCGCTGGTGATCCTGGCCGACGCCTGCATCGACCCCAGCCAGAACCGGCGCGAGACGCTGCTGTGGACGCCCGAGGACTATGCGGGACCAGCCTTTCCGGTGTTCCGCCCACGCGCGGGCGAGCGCGACGGGCCGCTCGATGCCGCGCTTGCCGAGGCGGATGCCAAGGAACTCGCCGAGCATTGGCGACTGTTCTACGTCGCCGCGACCCGGGCGGAGGAACGGCTGGTGATCGCCGGTGCGCCGGGCACCCGCGCGCAAGGCGTGGCGCCGCCGCTCAGCTGGCACGCCGCCGCCGCCGCCGCGCTCGACGCGCTGGACGTCGGCGCCGAGGAGGACGGCACGCGCGTGTTCCGCGGTCGGACCCCTGGCAAGCCGGTGGCGCCGCGTGCCGGCTCGGCAAAGACCATCGATGCTGCGGCCGAGCCGATCCCCGCCTGGCTGCGCGCGCCTGCGCCCGAGGAAGCGCGCCCGCCGCGTCCGCTCGCCCCCTCGTCGCTCGGCGAGGACGAGGTTGCCGATCCGCCGCCCACGCCGGCGATGCGCGCCGCCGCGCAGCGCGGCCGTCTGCTCCACCAGCTGTTCGAGCGGCTGCCGGCGCTGCCGCCTGCCGAGCGCGCCGCGGCGGGCGAGCGCTGGCTGGCTGGCGCGGCGCAGGTCGACGATGCGGCCGAGCGCCGCCGGATCGTCGGCGACGCGCTCGCGATCCTCGATCAACCCGACTTCGCGGCGCTGTTCGGGCACACGGCGCTCGCTGAGGCGCCGATCGCCGCCACCGTCGGCGGCACCGTCGTGTCGGGCACCGTCGACCGGCTGCTGATCGAGAACGACCGCGTGCTGGTCGTCGACTTCAAGACCGGGCGGCGCGCGCCGCAGACGGCAGAGGAGGCGCCGACCTATCATTTGCGGCAGATGGCGGCCTATGCCGCCGCGCTGAGCGTCATCTTCCCCGGCCGGCAAATCGAGGCGGCGCTGCTCTACACGTCGGTCCCGCGGTTGCTCGCGCTGCCGGCGGCGCTGCTCGACCAATACAAGCCGCGCTTGGCCGTGCGGGAGCAAAGCTTGCCCTCGCGCGCTTGAGACGGCGTCCACCCGATCATATTTCACCAAACAACGAAGGAGAAACTCATGGCGACCAAGGCGATCACCGATTCCAGCTTCCAGGCAGATGTCCTCGATGCGGACAAGCCGGTGCTGGTGGATTTCTGGGCGGAGTGGTGCGGCCCGTGCAAGATGATCGGCCCGTCGCTCGAGGAGATTTCGGACGAACTCGGCGAGGAAGTGACGATCGCCAAGCTCAACATCGACGAGAACCCCGACGCGCCGGGCAAGTACGGCGTGCGCGGCATCCCGACGATGATCCTGTTCAAGAACGGCCAGCCCGCA
The DNA here is from genome assembly GCF_047975845.1 of Sphingomonas mangrovi. Classification (NCBI taxonomy): domain Bacteria; kingdom Pseudomonadati; phylum Pseudomonadota; class Alphaproteobacteria; order Sphingomonadales; family Sphingomonadaceae; genus Sphingomonas; species Sphingomonas mangrovi. Next base: position 23,205 of record NZ_JBIUCZ010000025.1, read on the forward strand.
GCGACCAAGGTCGGCGCGGCACCCAAGGGCCAGATCAAGGGCTGGCTCCAGGGCGAGCTCTGATCCGAACCGGACGCGTAGGCGGGGCCGGCCCCGCCCGCGCGATCATTCCTGCGGCGGGCTCTTGGGCCGGCGCAGCAGCACCGCGGCGAGCAGGCCGCCCACCGCCGTCGCCGCGACCGCGCCCACGGCATAGACCGCCACCGGCGCCGGCGTTTTCTTGCCCGGCCGCAGCCGGCGCAGCAGCCCGCGGTGGGACAGCGCCTCGAACATCTCGCCGGGGCCTTCGGGGTCGAGCACCTCGTTGTCGGCGAGCCACTTCTCGACCTCGTTGAGGTCCGGCGTCTCGTAGGCGCGCAGCCGCCGCCCGCTGGCCGGGCTGAGCGCCTCGATCGTCGCGATCAGCGAACCCGTCTCCGCCAGCCGCTCCGCCACCGTTTCTGGTGTCGTGTCGCAGTGCTCGGCGATCAGCGCGTGCGCGACATGGGCGATCGCGCTGCCGGCGCGGCTGTTGGCCGGGCGCGTCGAATCGATCGTGACGTCGCACTCGGTGTCGAGCCGCATCGAGCGGTTGTTGAAGTTGGACGATCCCACCCGCAGGATCTCGCCGTCGATCACCGTCACCTTGGCGTGGATGTAGATCGCCTCGCCCGCCTCGTTCTCGGCATGGTAGACGCGGAAGCGGCCGTGGCGGTCGCGCCGGCGCAGCGTCTCGACCAGCCGCGCCCGCGCCGTGTCCATCGCGATCGGCTCCAGCCAGCCCTGCGCGCTGACGGGGTTGACGATCACCACCTCGGGCCCGTCGGGCTCGTCGAGGCGGCGGGCGATCGCCTCGGCGATGCGGCGCGAGGCGAAATACTGGCTCTCGGCATAGATCCAGCGTTCCGCGCGCGCGATCAGGTCCAGGTACAGCGCCTCGATCTCGCGGATCGGTTCGTGGCCGGGCATTTCGGGCGAGGACCGCGAGATCGCGACCTCGACGTCGGTGAACTGCGCCTCCAGCTCGTCGGGCCACGACGGCGCGGTCTCGCTCGGCTCCGGCAGGGTGCCGCCGCCGGCGAGTTCCCAGCGCGTGCGGCACAGCTCGCCCAGCGCCTTGGCGACCGGCCCGGCGAGCGCGGTGGTGGCGTCGTGCCACGGGCCATAGGGCGTGCCGTCGGGCTCGATCCGCGCGGGCTCGTCGGCGCGATGCCCGCTGGTGTCCCAGCGGTCGGCGGTCATGTCGATCCCGCCGCAGAACGCAACGCAGTCATCGATCACGACGATCTTCTGGTGGTGCGAGGCGGCGGGCGGGTGGAAGGCGTCGAGCTTGGCGGTGATCCGCGGATGCGCCATCCAGCGCAGCAGGGTGAGGACGGTGGTGCCGCGGAACAGCGCCTTAAGCGCGCCGGTGTCCCAGCGCAGGATGTGGACGTGCAGCCCGCGCTGCGCCTCGACCAGCCATTCGAGGAACGAGCCGACGCGGGCGGGCGCCTCGTCCTCCTCCTCGGTCACCAGCTTGATGCGGCCGTCGAAGTCCCAGCCGATCAGCAGCAGCTGCTGCTCGGCCTTGCGCATTGCAGCGCGCGCCAGCCGGAAATAGGCGTCGGCATCGACGACGACGGCGGCGCGGCTGGCCTTTTCGATCCGCCAGCAATTGCGTCCGGGTTCGAGCGCGGGAGTCGCCTTGGCCATCGGCTCAGAGGATCCCGCGGACCGCTTCGGGTGGACGGCCGAGCCGTACGCCCTTGGCCGTTTCGACCAGCGGCCGCTCGATCAGAATGGGGTGGGCCGCCATCGCGTCCAGGATCGCGTCGTCGGAGGCGTCCGCCAGCCCCAGCTCCTTGGCGACCGCCTCGCCGCGGCGCAGGCCCTCGCCCGGCGACAGGCCCGCACGGGCGTAGAGCGCAGCGAGTTCGTCGCGGCTCGGCGGCACCTTGAGGTATTCGCGCACGGTCACCTCGACGCCGGGTGCCGCCTCCAGCAGCGCGAGCGTCTCGCGCGACTTGGAGCAGCGCGGATTGTGCCAGATGGTCGCCTTCAACGCGGTCTCTCCTGCGATTGCGGGAACGGGGCGGGGGAGACGATCGACGGGGCCGGCGGCGGAGAACGGTCGCCCGCGCCGGCCCCGCGCGTCATGCGGCCGGCTGCTTCGCCAGCCACTCCTCCAGCCATTTGATCGTGTACGCGCCGTCCCGGAACTCGGGATCGTCGAGCAGCGCCTGGTGGAGCGGAATGGTGGTCTTCATCCCCTCGATCACGAACTCCTCGAGCGCGCGCTGGAGCCGCAGCAGGCAGCCCTCGCGCGTGCGGCCGTAGACGATCAGCTTGGCGATCATGCTGTCGTAATAGGGCGGCACCTTGTAGCCGGCGTAGAGCCCGCTATCGACGCGGACGTGCATCCCGCCGGGCACGTGATAGGCCGCGACCTTGCCCGGAGACGGCGTGAAGGTCCGCGGGTCCTCGGCGTTGATGCGGCATTCGATCGCGTGGCCGCGGAACTCGATCTCGTCCTGCGCGACCGACAGCGGATGGCCCTCGGCGACGCGGATCTGCTCGCGCACGAGGTCGACGCCGGTGATCATCTCCGTCACCGGATGCTCCACCTGCAGGCGGGTGTTCATCTCGATGAAGTAGAACTCGCCGTCTTCCCACAGGAACTCGATCGTGCCGGCGCCGCGATAGCCCATGTCGGCCATCGCCTTGGCGACGATCCCGCCCATGCGGTTGCGCTCCTCGGCCGACAGGATCGGCGAGGGAGCCTCCTCCAGCACCTTCTGGTGGCGGCGCTGGAGCGAGCAGTCGCGCTCCCCCAGATGGATGGCATTGCCGTTGCCGTCGCCGAACACCTGGAACTCGATGTGGCGCGGGTTGCCGAGGTACTTTTCCATGTAGACGGTGGCGTCGCCGAACGCCGCCTTCGCCTCGGTGCCCGCCTGCTGCATCAGCGTTTCGAGCTGGTCGGGGCTGGTGCACACCTTCATGCCGCGACCGCCGCCGCCGGACGCCGCCTTGATGATGACCGGATAGCCGATCCGTTCGGCCAGCGCCTTGGCCTCGGCCACGTCGGTGATCGCGCCGTCGGAGCCGGGCACCAGCGGCAGCCCGAGCGCGCCGGCGGTGCGCTTGGCCTCCACCTTGTCGCCCATCGTGCGGATGTGCTCGGGCTTCGGCCCGACGAAGATCAGATTGTGCGATTCGACGATCTCGGCGAACTTGGCGTTTTCCGACAGGAAGCCGTAGCCCGGGTGGATCGCATCCGCGCCCGTCACCTCGGCCGCCGAGATGATGTTGGGGATGTTGAGGTAGCTGTCGGTCGCGGACGGCGGCCCGATGCACACCGCCTCGTCCGCCAGCCGGACGTGCATCGCGTCGGCGTCGGCGGTCGAATGGACCGCCACCGTCTTGATCCCCATCTCGTGGCAGGCGCGGTGGATCCGCAGCGCGATCTCGCCGCGATTGGCGATCAGCAGCTTCTTGATCTCGGGCACGGGCTTACTCAACGACGACGAGCGGCTGGTCGAACTCGACGGGCTGGCCGTTGGAGACGAGCACCGCGGTGACCGTGCCGGCGGCGGACGCCTGGATCGGGTTCATCACCTTCATCGCCTCGATGATCACCAGCGTGTCGCCGGCGGCGACCTTCTGGCCGACCGATACGAACGGCTTGGCGCCGGGCTCGGCCGCCAGATAGACGGTGCCGACCATCGGCGACTTGACCGCATCGGCGCTCGCGGTCGGGGCGGAGCCGCCGGCCTCGGCGGGGGCGACGGCGGGCGAGGCGGGGGCCGCCATCGGCGCGGCGGGTGCCGGCGCATAGCCCTGCGGCATCGCCATCGGCGCGGGAGCGATCGGGGCCGCTTTGCGCGCGACTCGAACCTTGCGGCTGCCGTCCTCGACCTCGATCTCGGTCAGCTGGGTCTGGTCCAGCACGTCCGCGAGCTGGCGGACCAGTTCGATGTCGATCGCCATGGTGGCGGGTTGCGTATCTTCTGCCATTCGACCCCCAAGGGAAAAACCGGGCTCCTGTCAGATGCGCGCGGCCGCTTCAAGCGCCAGCAGATAGGAAAGCGCGCCGAAACCGGCGATGGTTCCCTTCGCCGCCTGTCCGATCAGGCTGGTGTGGCGGAAGGACTCGCGCCGGTGCGGGTTCGACAGATGCACCTCGATCACCGGCGTCGTCACCGATTTGATCGCGTCGTGCAGCGCCACCGACGTGTGGGTGAAGCCGCCGGCGTTGAGCAGCACCGCCTTCGCCCGTTGGGCCTGGGCCTCGTGCAGCCAGTCGATCAGATGGCCTTCGTGGTTCGACTGGCGCAGGTCGATCTCCAGGTCGAGCTCGCGGGCGCGGTCCTCCAGCATGCCGGCGATATCGTCGAGCGTGTCGGAGCCATAGATCTCGGGCTCGCGAAGCCCCAGCAGGTTGAGGTTGGGACCGTTGAGGACGAAGACGCTGTCCGCCATGCGCTGCCTTTCGGTTGCGGGCCGGCTTGCCGGCACCCTATATGCGCCGGCCATAGCCCCGAGCGTCGAACGAAGTCGAGACGCGGCGCGGACCCGACGACAGCCAAGGCGAATCCGAATGCACAACGACGGCACCATCACGATCATCGTCAACGGCGAGCACAAGCGCGTCCGCGCCGGCCAGACCATCGCCGAACTGGCCGCCGAGATCGGGCTGGTGCCGGAAAAGGTCGCGGTCGAGCGCAACTTGGAGGTGGTGCCCCGCTCGACGCTGCACGAAGCCAAGCTCCACGACGGCGACGAGCTGGAGATCGTCCACTTCGTCGGCGGCGGCGACCATGCCGTGGCGATCGACGAGGATCGCTGGGAAGTCGCCGGCACGCGCTTCCGCTCGCGCCTGATCGTCGGCACGGGCAAGTACAAGGACATGGCGCAGAACGCCGCCGCGGTCGAAGCGTCGGGCGCGGAGATCGTCACCGTCGCCGTGCGCCGGGTGAACGTGACCGACCCGAACGCGCCGATGCTGACCGACTATGTCGACCCCAAGAAGATCACCTATCTTCCCAACACGGCCGGCTGCTTCACCGCCGAAGACGCGATCCGCACGCTGCGGCTGGCGCGCGAGGCGGGCGGCTGGGATCTGGTGAAGCTGGAGGTGCTGGGCGAGGCGCGCACCCTCTATCCCGACATGGTCGAGACGCTGCGCGCGACCGAGGTGCTGGCCAAGGAAGGCTTCAAGCCGATGGTCTATTGCGTCGACGATCCCATCGCCGCCAAGCGGCTGGAGGATGTCGGCGCAGTCGCGATCATGCCGCTGGGCGCGCCGATCGGATCGGGCCTGGGCATCCAGAACAAGGTGACGATCCGCCTGATCGTCGAGGGCGCGAAGGTGCCGGTGCTGGTCGACGCCGGCGTCGGCACCGCATCGGACGCGGCTGCGGCGATGGAGCTCGGTTGCGACGGCGTGCTGATGAACACCGCCATTGCCGAGGCCAAGGACCCGATCCTGATGGCGCAGGCGATGCGCGCGGCGGTGGAGGCGGGGCGGCTCGCCTATCGTGCCGGCCGCATGGGCAAGCGCCGCTACGCCGACCCGTCGAGCCCTCTCGCCGGACTGATCTAGCGCAATCGCGCGGAACCGCGCCGCGCATCGGTCGTTTTATTCCCGAAGGCTGAACGGCGCGCGCTTCCGCGCTGCCGCAGCCGGGACGAGGAGACCGATCATGGGTGAACTCACCGACAAGATCAAAGGCAACGTCAACGAGGCCGTCGGCAAGGTCAAGCAGCAGAGCAACGACCCCGCGACCCGCGACGAGGGTACCGTTCAGGAGGGCAAGGGCAAGGCCCAGCAGCTCGCCGGCAAGGTGAAGGGCGCCCTGGGCGACGACATCTAAACGAGTTCCGCGAGAGCGGAGGCATAAGGGCCGTCCCGGGAAACCGGGGCGGCCTTTTGTATGGGCGGGGCAGGGGGCGCCGGAGCGTTTACCCCGCGATCCGTCATCCTGACGGAAGTCAGGATCCATTCGCGCAACGACGGAGCAGGCATGCCGCCCGATTAGCAGCACACCCTGCGCGCCCCAAGCGCCGCCGTGCCCCCGCGCAGGCGGGGGCCCAGAGTTCCACAGAACAGCGCGCTTTGGGGCCCCGCAACCCTGGGCTCCCGCTTGCGCGGGAGCACGAAGAGCGCCGCGCCGCCGCCGAACCCTCAAAGCCCCGACAGCAGCGCCCCCGGCGTGATCACCTCGATGTCGGTCTTGAGGTGCAGCAGCCGAACTCCGCCCGCCGCGAGCGCCCGGTCGAGCGCCGGCGCGAAAGCGTCGGTCGCCTCCACCGTCTCCGCCCAGCAGCCATAGGCCCGCGCCAGTGCGGCGAAGTCGGGATTGGCGAGCGCAGTGCCGCTCGTGCGGCGCGGATAGGCGCGCTCCTGGTGCATGCGGATCGTCCCGTATCCGCCGTTGTCGACCAGCAGCACCAGCAGCTCGGCGCCGGTTTGCACTGCAGTCGCCAGTTCCTGGCCGTTCATCAGGAAGTCGCCGTCGCCCGCGATCGCGACCGCCAGTTTGTTCGGGCAGCGCAGCGCCGCCGCGACCGCCGCGGGCACGCCATAGCCCATCGCCCCCGCGGTCGGGGCGAGCTGGCTGCCCGACCAGCCAGAGTGCCAGTAGCGGTGCCACCAGCTCGAGAAATTGCCCGCACCGTTGCAGAGGATCGCATCCTCCGGCGACAACCGCTCGCGCATCGCCGCGACGCACGGACCGAGGTCGAGCGTCACGCCCTCGCGTGGCTTGGGGCTGGACCATTCGAGCCATTCGGCATGCGCTTCGGCGCCCGACGGATGCGGCGTTCCGGGGAAGTCTGCGCGGGCGCACATGGCGGCGAACGCGAACACCCCGGCGTGGATCGCCAGGTCGGCGCGATAGGCGCGGTTCAGTTCCTCCGCCTCGGGGTGGATGTGGATCAGGACCTGGCCGGGGTGGTCGGGCGTGATCAGCGTATAGCCGTCGGTCGTCGCCTCCCCCAGCCGCGCGCCGACCGCCAGGATCAGGTCGGCGTCGCGGATGCGCTGCGCCAGCTTGGGATTGGGGCCGTAGCCGAGGTTGCCCGCCCATGCCGGGGAGGTGTTGGCGATCGCGTCCTGCCGCCGGAACGCCCCGGCGACCGGGATGCCCCAGTTTTTCGCGAAGCAGTCGAATGCGGCGCCGGTCGCGCGGTCCCAGCCTGCGCCGCCGACGATCGCGACCGGGCGTTCGGCCGCACGCAGCCGCTCGAACAGCGGCACGAAGTCCTTCGGGTCCAGCGCGACGGGGAGGGGTGCCGGCAGCGACCGGTCGACCGCCTCGACCTGCTCGACCAGCATGTCCTCTGGCAGCGCGATCACCACCGGTCCGGGGCGGCCGCTGGTGGCGACGGTCCAGGCGCGGGCGATATATTCGGGAATCCGGCGCGCGTCCTCGATCCGTGTCGCCCATTTGGCGAGCGGCGCGAACATCGCCGGCAGGTCGACCTCCTGGAACGCCTCGCGATCGCGGGTGCCGCGGTCGATGTCGCCGACGAACAGCAGCAACGGGATCGAGTCTTGCCGCGCGACGTGCACGCCGATCGAGGCGTTGGTCGCGCCCGGGCCGCGAGTCACGAAGCATACGCCCGGCCGCCCGGTCAGCGCGCCGTCGGCGCAGGCCATGAACGCGGCACCGCCCTCCTGCCGGCAGGTGACGAGATCGATCGCCGGCACGTCGTGCAGCGCGTCGAGCACGGCGAGGAAGCTCTCCCCCGGCACCTGGAAGATGCGGTCGCATCCGTGGGCCAGGAGGTTGTCGACAAGGATGCGTCCGCCGCTGCGCGTCTGGGTCATGGCGCGCACGCTATCGCCGGCCGCGCGCCGCCGCCAGTCCGCTTGACCCTGCCGCCCGGCACACCCTATCGACGGCGCGAAGAGAGGTGCCGATGAACAAGCTCTACCCCGATGCCGCTTCGGCGCTCGACGGGCTGCTCCGCGACGACATGCTGATCTGCGCCGGCGGCTTCGGCCTGTGCGGCATTCCGGAACGGCTGATCGACGCGATCGAGGCGTCCGGCGTCGCCGGCCTCACCATCGCCAGCAACAACGCCGGCATCGATGGCGTGGGCTTGGGCAAGCTGCTGCGTTCGCGCCAGGTGAAGAAGATGATCTCGTCCTACGTCGGCGAGAACAAGGAGTTCGAGCGCCAGTATCTCGCCGGCGAGCTGGAGGTCGAGTTCTGCCCGCAGGGCACGCTCGCCGAACGCTGCCGCGCGGGCGGGGCCGGCATCCCCGGCTTCTACACCAAGACCGGCGTCGGCACCCAGGTCGCCGAGGGCAAGGAGGTCAAGACCTTCGACGGCGAGGACTATATCCTCGAGCGCGGCATCCGCGCCGACCTGTCGATCGTCAAGGGATGGAAGGCCGACGAGGCCGGCAACCTGATGTTCCGCAAGACGGCGCGCAACTTCAACCAGCCGATGGCGACCGCCGGCCGCATCTGCGTCGCCGAGGTCGAGGAAGTGGTGCCGGTCGGCAGCCTAGATCCCGATGCGATCCACCTGCCGGGCATCTATGTGAAGCGCATGATCGTCGGCAGTCCCTACGACAAGCAGATCGAGTTCCGCACCGTGCGCGAGCGGCCGACGGCATGATCGGACGGCGTCCGGCAGGGCGAGTCGCGTTCGGCGGCGTGGCGGCGATCGCGCTGCTGCTGCCCGGCTGCGTCGCCGCGGTGCCGGTGGGTGCCGCCGCGGTGATCGGCAGGAGCGTGGTCTCGCGCGACGGCGACGAGGCCGACAAGCAGGCGCGCAAGGCGGCGCGCCGGCAGGCCAAGGCCGAGCGGCGCGAGGCGAAACGTGCCGCCAAGCGCGCGGCGAAGCAAGGGGTGCCCACCGGTACTCCTGGCATGACGATCGTGTCCGGCCCGCTGCCGCCGCCCACCGCCGCCGACATCCGCGCGCCGATGCCGGTCCCCGGCCAGGCGCGGCCCGGCGCGCCGGCGGTGTCGGCGCCGGTCCCGGCGGGCATGCAGTATCTCTATGGCTCGGGCGAGGCGGCGGCGCTGTCGGCGCAGGCGTATCGCGCGCTCGCCCAGCAGATCCGGATCAACGCCGACTATCGCCAGGCGGGGATCGCCGCGATCTCGGTCGCGCTCGCGCCGGGCTCGACGCTCGCGGCGCCGCGCTTCGCCGAGTGCGGTGCCAAGCCGCTGGCGGTGGTGCTCGACATCGACGAGACCGTGCTGCTCAACCTCGGCTACGAAGCGGACGAGGCGGCGCGCGGCCTGTCCTACGACGACGCGCGCTGGCGTCGCTGGGAAGCGACCGGCACCGGCCAGGTCGATGCCGTTCCCGGCGCGGTCGAGGCGCTCAGTGCCGCGCGGAAAGCCGGCGTGACGCCGGTGTTCGTCTCCAACCGCAGCGCTGCCAACGCCGCCGCCACCGCCCGTGCGCTCGAAGGCGCCGGGCTCGGCAAGGCGGTGCCTGGCGACACGCTGCTGCTGCGGCCGGAAGGGAGCGGCAGCGACAAGGACTCGCGTCGCGCGCAGGTCACTGCCAAATACTGCGTGGTGGCGCTCGTCGGCGACCAGCTCGGCGATTTCAGCGACCTGTTCTCCGATCCCGACCTCACCCCCGCCCAGCGCCGCGCCGCCGCGGTCGGCGAGCAGTTCCGGCTGCTGTGGGGCGCGGGCTGGTTCCTGCTTCCCAACCCCGTCTACGGCAGCGGGCTGAAGGGCGGCGTCGCGGACGTCTTCCCCGCCAACCGCCGCTGGACCGATCCCGCTGCCGCCGTCGCGGCCGGCATGCCCAAGGAGTAGTCATGGCCTGGACCCGCGACGAAATGGCGGCGCGCGCCGCCCGCGAGCTGCAAGACGGTTTCTACGTCAACCTCGGCATCGGCATCCCGACGCTGGTGGCGAACCACATTCCGGCGGGCGTGGAGGTGACGCTCCAGTCGGAGAACGGGATGCTCGGCATCGGCCCGTTCCCCTACGAGGGCGACGAGGACCCCGACCTCATCAACGCCGGCAAGCAGACCATCTCCGAACTGCCGCAGTCGGTCTATTTCGGCTCCGAGCAGAGCTTCGCGATGATCCGCGGCGGGCACATCGACCTGACCGTGCTCGGTGCGATGGAGGTCAGCCAGGACGGCGACATTGCCAACTGGATGATCCCGGGCAAGATGATCAAGGGCATGGGCGGCGCGATGGACCTGGTCGCCGGCGTCAAGAAGATCATCGTCGTGATGGAGCACACGTCCAAGCACGGCGAGCCCAAGTTCCTGCCCGAATGCACACTGCCGCTCACCGGCCGCAACGTGGTCGACATGATCATCACCGACCTCGCCGTCTTCCAGCGGCCGGATCACCAGAGCCCCTTCCGGCTGGTCGAATGCGCGCCGGGGGTGACCTCAGAGGAAGTGCGGGCGAAGACCGCCGCGGCGTACGAGGAGTAGGGCGGGCACTTCCGCTTAACCCACCCTCGTCATGCTGACGGAAGTCAGCATCCATTCGCGCAACGCCAAAGGTACGAGCGGAGCGGCAATGGATCCTGACCTTCGTCAGGATGACGAACAGAGTGGTTGGAGTCCGAGGCGGCGCCACCACTTCCCTTACTCTATAGAAGCGCGGGCGCATTCGAGACGGGTACGATCCTTGCTCCGAGCCTTGCATCCACGCAAGAAACTGTTAGTCGCGCGACAATGGCTAGCCGTCCTCTCACCCTGTATGAAAAGATCTGGGCCGATCATGTCGTGGAGCGCCGCGACGACGGCACCTGCCTCGTCTACATCGACCGGCACCTCGTCCACGAAGTGACCAGCCCGCAGGCGTTCGCCGGCCTGCGCGCCGCCGGCCGTCCGGTGCGTCGCCCCGACCTCACCCTCGCGGTGCCCGACCACAATCTTCCGACCACGGCGCGCGTCGATGCCGAGGGCAACCGCCTGCCGATCGCCGACCCCGCCGGCGCAAGCCAGCTTGCCGCGTTGGAGCGCAACGCGCCCGAGTTCGGCGTGCGCTACATCGATGCGGTTGCGGCCGAGCAGGGTATCGTCCATGTCGTGGGGCCGGAACAGGGCTTCACCCTGCCGGGCACGACGCTGGTGTGCGGCGACAGCCATACCTCGGCGCATGGCGCGCTCGGCGCGCTGGCGTTCGGTATCGGCACCAGCGAGGTCGAGCATGTGCTCGCGACGCAGACGCTGCTGCTGAAACCGTCGAAGACGATGGAGGTGCGGATCGACGGCGCGCTCGGCTTCGGCGTGACGGCAAAGGACGTGGCGCTGGCGATCGTCGGCCAGCTGGGCGCGGCGGGCGGCACCGGCTATGTGCTCGAATATACCGGCAGCGTTATCCGCGACCTGTCGATCGAGGGGCGACTCACGGTCGCCAACATGTCGATCGAGGCGGGCGCCCGCTCCGGCCTGATCGCACCGGACGACAAGACCTTTGCCTATCTCAAGGGCCGGCCAATGGCACCGAGGGGTGCGGACTGGGACCAGGCGGTCGCCTATTGGCGCAGCCTCGCGACCGATGCGGGCGCGCAGTATGATGCGACCGTGGTGATCGATGCGGCCGACATCTCGCCGTCGCTCACCTGGGGCACCAGCCCCGAGGATGTGGTGTCGATCACCGGGGCGGTGCCCGACCCCGACAGCTTCGCCGATCCGGCCAAGCGCACCGCCGCCCGCAAGTCGCTCGACTATATGGGGCTGGAGCCCGGCACGCGGATGGAGGACATCCCGGTCGAGAACATCTTCATCGGCAGTTGCACCAACAGCCGCATCGAGGACCTGCGCGCCGCCGCCGACGTGCTGCGCGGCCGCCACATCGCGGCCGGCGTGCGCCAGGCGCTGGTGGTGCCTGGCTCCGGGCTCGTCAAGCGCCAGGCCGAGGCCGAGGGGCTTGACCAGATCTTTACCGACGCGGGTTTTGAATGGCGCGAGCCGGGCTGCTCGATGTGCCTGGGCATGAATCCGGATCGTGTGCCCGCCGGCGAGCGTTGTGCCTCTACGTCGAACCGCAATTTCGTGGGACGACAGGGGCCGGGGGCGCGCACGCATCTGGTGTCGCCGGTGATGGCGGCGGCGGCGGCGGTGACGGGTCGGCTGACCGATGTACGAAACCTGATGGGGGAATGAGGCGATGAAGCGAGCATTGTTGGCGCTGGTGGTTGGTGCGATCCTGAGCGGCCTTGCCGCGGCCTATGCCGCGAGTGCCGAACGATCGCCCTCGAAGCGCCCGGCGCTGTCGGACGACGCAGCGCGCTGAGCCGCGCTCCCGCCTGGAAGAAGAGCTTATGGAACCCGTCACCCGCGTCGAAGGGCGCGCCTATCCCTGGGGCGCCAAGAACATCGACACCGACATCATCATCCCCGCGCGCTGGCTCAAGACCACGACGCGCGAGGGGCTGGGGGAGGGCGCGTTCGAGAGCGTGCGTGCCGAGCCCGGCAACGTGTTCGACGATCCGCGCTATGCCGGCGCGCCGGTGCTGATCGCGGGCGAGAATTTCGGCTGCGGCTCCAGCCGCGAGCATGCCGCCTGGGCTTTGGGCGACATGGGGGTGAAGGCGGTGATCGCGCCGAGCTTCTCCGACATCTTCTCGGGCAACGCGTTCAAGAACGGCATCGTCGCCGTCGTGCTGCCGCAGGAAGCGGTCGACCGGCTGGTCGAGGTCGCGCGCGACAATCCCGTCACCGTCGATTTGGAGACGATGACGGTGACGACGCCATTCCAGGATCGCTTCGCGTTCGAGATGGACCCGTTCCGCCGCGCCTGCCTGATGGAGGGGCTCGACGAGATCGGCATCACCCTCGCGCGCGACGCGGCGATCGGCGGTTACGAGTCCGGAGTGGCCGCATCGCGCCCGTGGCTGAGCGCGTCGGCAGGCAACCTGCCCGCTGCCGCTTGAGAGGGAGCGCCACCCCGGCCTCCCTCGTCATGCTGACGAAAGTCAGCATCCAGACGCGCAACGCTCGCGCTTCCAGCGGTAGCGGAAATGGATTCCGACTTCCGTCGGGAGGACGAAGAAGGGGGGTGCTCGCCTCGCAGCAGGTCCCACCCAGCGCCCCCGTTGCCTTGCCGCCACACGCGTCCTATCTCCGGCGCGACAACACAGGGGACCGCAATGACCACCTTCGACGATCGCGAACGGGCGTTCGAAACCAAATTCGCGCGCGACGAGGAAATGGCGTTCCGCGTCACCGCACGCCGCAACCGGCTGCTCGGCCAGTGGGCGGCGGCGAAGATGAAGCTGACCCCCGAAGAGACCGACGCCTATGCCAAGGCGGTCGTCCAGGCCGACTTCGAGGAAGCCGGCGACAACGACGTGATCCGTAAGCTGGTCGGCGACCTCACCGCCGCCGGCGTCGCGACCGACGAGTCGACCGTGCGCAAGGCGCTCGAGGAGCTGACCGTCGAGGCGCGCCGCCAGCTGATGGAAGCGCGCTGAATCATGGGCATGCCCGCTGCCGAGATCGAGGCGCTGATCCGCGCCGGCATCCCCGACGCCACGGTGGAGATCACCGATCTCGCCGGGGACGGCGACCATTATGCCGCACGCGTGGTGTCGGAGAGCTTCCGCGGAATGCCGCGGGTGCGTCAGCACCAGGCGGTCTATGCCGCGCTCGGCGGCCGCATGGGGGGTGTCCTCCACGCGCTGCAGCTCACCACTGCCGCGCCCGTACAGGAGTAGAATGATGACCGAAGACGCCAACGCCCGCATCGACCAGGTCGTGAAGGCCAACGACGTGGTGCTGTTCATGAAGGGCAGCCCGCTGTTCCCGCAGTGCGGCTTTTCCAGCCGCGCGGTCGCGATCCTCAACCACCTGGGCATCGAGTTCGAGAGCGTCGACGTGCTGCAGGACCAGGCGATCCGCCAGGGCATCAAGGCCTATTCGGATTGGCCGACCATCCCGCAGCTCTACGTCCGCGGCGAGTTCGTCGGCGGCTCCGACATCATGATGGAAATGTACGAAAGCGGCGAACTCGCCCAGCTGTTCGGCGCCGAGCGCCCGGCGGCGTGATGCTTCGGGTCGCCCGCCCGAAAGGGGCGGGCGACCGGGTGGGGGCTTGCGCTGTGTTGCCGAGGGCAGTCCGTGCGGCGCTTTAGGCGGGCGGGCGCTTTGATGTGCATCCTCGCGGGCTGAAGTCCCGATGCTGCCTACGGTAGCGGTTTAACGCGGATTGTGGCCACGCGCCCGTTCCGTCCTCCTGCTCAGGCTGGTTGCCCACCTTCGGAGCGCCGCCGCGGAGGTCGTCCCTGCGGCACGAGACCCCAGCTTTCGCTGGGGTGACGATTTTCATGGATGGTGCGACGGCCGCCATCCACCTTCCTTGCGGCTTGGCCCATGCTTCGTGCCTCGTGCCTATGTCGCGCACATTGCTCCGCGCGCCCGCACACCGCGCCGGCCTGCAAGCCGCTCCTGTCCAGACAGCCTTCCCGTCATGCCAGCGAAAGCTGGCTTCTCCCACCGCGGGGGTGTCGCCGCTGCGGCACGCCACGACAGACCCGCGTCCCCGGCCGAGCCGTCGCCGACTCCCGCAATCACCAGCGCTGAACAGGGGACCGGGTGGGCGGATCGCGCGCGGGAAGCGCGCCGATCCGCCCGTTGAAGCGCGCCGACGCGCGATACGCCATGTCCTATGCAGCATGTGTGCCAAAGCCGCGCTCAGCCGGCCAATCCAACCACTTTGAGGGTTAACGGCGGCATCGGGAAGTGCGCCCCTGTAAAGCCTCTCGACACCCTCGCTTAGCGCCATACGGAGCCGAAATCACCGGGATAGCTCCCCCCTTGACTACACCCGTAATCAGGTAGACTACATCCGTAGTCAGGAGTTGCCGCCATGCCCGAACGGATCAGTGATGCCGAACATGTCGTGATGGAGGTGCTGTGGGACGAGAGCCCGCTCACCGCCCAGGAGGTGGTCGAGCGCGTGCCCGAGGATCGCGCCTGGAGCGCCAACACCGTCAAGACGCTGCTCGGCCGTCTGCTCGCCAAGCAGGTCGTCGGGCATGAGGAGGAGGGGCGCCGCTATCGCTATCGCCCGCTGGTCGCGCGCGACGATTACGTCGTGGGCGAATCGCAGCGGCTGATCGACCGGTTGTTCGGCGGCAGCCTTACCCCGCTGGTCGCGCACCTCGCGCGCCGCGACCAGCTCAGCAGCCGCGAGATCGAGGAGATTGAGGCGCTGCTCCGGGACCTCAAGCAATGAGCGCGCAGCCCGCGATCGGCTGGGCGGTCGAGACGCTGGTCGCCACGACGCTGCTGATGCTGTTGGTGCTGGCGCTGCGCGCGCCGGTGCGGCGCGCCTTCGGCCCCAGCGTCGCCTATGCGCTGTGGCTGCTGCCGGTGCTGCGGATGGCGCTGCCGCCGCTGCCGGCGGCGCTGCGGCTGTTCGACCGAGGGCCGATCGGCGCGCCGATCCCGCCCGGAACGGTGTCGCTCGGTTATCCGGTCGCGACCATCCCGGCGGTGCCGCAGGGGTGGGGCATGGCCGACGTGCCCGGGCTGGTCGTGCTGCTGTGGCTCGCCGGCGGCGTCGCCTTCTTCGCCTGGCATGTCGTGCGCCACGCCCGGTTTTGCCAGCGGGTGCTCGCCTCGGGGCGCGGCTACGACGTCGCCGAGGGCCGGGTGCGGGTGTTCGAGACTGCCGCCGCCAGCGGGCCGCTCGCCTTCGGCGTGTGGCGCCGCTACGTCGCCTTCCCGCGCGATTTCGCCGAGCGCTATGACGCGCAGGAGCGCACGCTCGCGCTGGCGCACGAGCTCGGCCACCACGCCCGCGGCGACCTGCTCGCCAACTGGATCGCGCTGGGCCTGCTCGCCTGCCACTGGTTCAACCCCGTCGCCTGGCGCGCCTTCCGCGCGTTCCGCGCCGATCAGGAAATGGCGTGCGACGCGATGGTGCTCGCCCGCGCCGCGCCCGGCGTCCGCCACGCCTATGGCCGCGCCATCGTCAAGTCCGCGCACGGCGGCGCCGTGTCCGCTGCCTGCCACCTCCACACCGTCCACGAACTCAAGGGGAGACTGAAGATGTTGTCCAAGCACCGCAGCCTGTCGCCGTTCCGTCGCATGGCCGGAGGCGCAGGCATCGCCGGAGCCGCGCTCGCGGCGCTGGGGCTCACCGCCTCCGGCACCCAGGCGGCCGAGACGCTGCGCACCCGTGTCACCCGCTCCACCGGCATCGACATCGCGCGGATCGACCTGCCCAGGCCGCAGTTGCTCCAGGCGAGCCCCGCGGCCCCGGCGGCACCTGCCGCTCCCGCGGCGCCAGCGACTCCCGGCGCTGCGCCCGCGCCTGCAGCCCCTTCGGCGCCTGTCGCGCCGGCGGGTCCGGTGCTCGTCCGGGCGCAGCGGATCGACAGCACGGGCAACGTCACCGAAGGGCGATGCGGCCGCGAAGGCGAGCCGGGTGCCTTCGTCATCAACCGTCCCCAGGGCGATCGGACGATGATGGTGGTGTGCGCCGACCGCATCGACGCGGTTTCGCAATCCGCGGCCGCCAGCGCTGCCCAGGCCGCCGCCGCGGCGGCCGGATCGATCGACGTCGCCGCGATCCGCAACAACGCGCTCACCGCCGCGATCGCCGGCCTGCGCGGCACCCGCAGCACGCTCGCCGCCAATCCCGACATGACCGCCGCCCAGCGCGCCGAGGCGCTCGCCGGCATCGACGCCAGCATCGCCGAGATCGAACAGGAAATGGCGAGCCCAGCGGAGGATTGAGGAAGGACCGGAGCCTTGCCACG
This sequence comes from Sphingomonas mangrovi, assembly GCF_047975845.1. Taxonomy (NCBI): domain Bacteria; kingdom Pseudomonadati; phylum Pseudomonadota; class Alphaproteobacteria; order Sphingomonadales; family Sphingomonadaceae; genus Sphingomonas; species Sphingomonas mangrovi. The sequence continues at coordinate 39,891 of NZ_JBIUCZ010000025.1, forward strand.
GCTTCGGAGCGGAGGATTGTCGACGAAGGCCCGGTAGCAAGACGAAAAAAGATAAGTCTCGGCTAGATGCGCAGAGCGCATGCGTGGGCCCGGCAATCTTCCAAGTGCCGGGCCCTTTCTTTTTGCTTCGCGACTTTGTCTGCCCGCATCGACAAAGCGGCCGCTGCGCGGCAGAACCTCGCGGTGGCACAGGCGCGCCGAGCGATGGTGCCCAATGGGGGATGCGGTAATGAGGATGTGGGGAGGGGGCGTCGCCCCGGCGGCGCTGTGCTTGATGCTCGCGGGGTGCGGCGGGGGCGGGGATAGCGGGGGGAGCGTTACCGTCCCGTCGCCGACGCCGACCCTCAACGTCACGCTGTCTGCCACGTCGCAGGCGCTGACGATCACGGAGGACGACAGCGGGGCGACGCTGGGGTTCGATGCGACCGTGCAAGGCACCGGCAGCGATCCCGTCTTGGCCGACATCGGCTATGACCGGGGGCAACTCGTCCTCGTGGATCCCGTCGTGAAGAAGCCGAACGGCGGCTATCAGGTCCGTCTGCGTCCTGCTTCGACCCTAGCACCAGGCAGCTACAACGGCAGCGTCACCTTCCGCCTGTGCCGCGAAGCGGCATGCTCGACGGTGTATGGGGGGTCCACGCAGGTCTTTACCTACAAACTGACGGTGGGACTGGCGGACTGGACCACGTTCCAGCGCAATGCCGCACACACGGGGTTCGTGAACACGACGTTGAACCCTGCGTCCTTCGCGAAAGCTTGGGAATGGACTTCGGAAGGCAGCACCGGCGTCAGCACCATCGCTTCCTTCAACGGGCTCGCCTATGCCGTGACGCGCGATCAGGACGGCACGTCGAGCGTTCGTGCCTTGATTGCGGCGACGGGCCAGCCGCGCTGGTCCTACAACCTCGGCAGGATTTCCGACGTGAGCGCGCCGGCGATCGGCAACCGCAAGGTCTTCGTGACGACGCTGGTCTCGTCTTCGGAAAACAACGCCATCGTCCCTATCGACGCGGAAACCGGGCAGTTCGTCGGGCCGAACGCCCCGTTCGCGTCGCAGTGGTCGAGTTTCCTCGCGCCGACGCCCTATGGCGAAGGGCTGTACATGTCGGCGGGCTATTACGGGAACGTCGTCTACGGCTATGACTACTCCGCCCTGACATACTGGTACCATGAAGCCAGTGGATATATCTGGGATGGCCAGACGCCGGCCGTCGACGCCGACAGCGTCTATTATTATTCGGGTACCGCCATCGAGGTGATCGACCGTGCGACCGGGGCGCTCAAGCAGCATCTGCTCGATCCCTTCTTCCAGAACAGCGGCTACGACTATCATGGTGCGCCGATCCTGGGATCGAACGCGAACGTCCTCGCCTATTCGGGGCATCGCGGCGACGGTTCCCCGTCCGTGCTGGTAAATTGGTCGAAGACGACCGGTGCATATGCGTGGCGCAGCGCAGACAGCTACAGCACCACGCCAGCGGTCGGCGGCGGCATCGTATATCTGGCGCGCAATAATCCGGGTCGGCTCGACGCGCTCAACGAGAGTTCGGGAGCGCCGCAGTGGTCGTGGACGCCTCCGGCGGGCGAGCGCTTCGTCGGCAACACGGTCGCGACCCGGAATCTCGTCTTCGTCAGCACGGACAAGGCGGTCTACGCCATCCCGACGGAAGGCAATCACGCGCCGGTGTGGAGCGGTCCGACCGGAGGAGACATGGCGATCACCGGCGACGGGATGCTGATCGTGCGCAAGACTCCGGAAACCTATTCTAACCCTACCACGCTGGTCGCCTATCGCTTGCGCTGAGCCGACCCAGACGAGCCTCCCGGTTCCTCCGTGTTGGTGCGGTCGCGGCGCGCTCGCGAAGGTGTGCACCGGGCGCTGATCGGCGTAGCGGCTGCCCCGCGGCGGATGGCACCGGACGGCGCGAGGGCGAAAGCGGCGGCTACGCGGGTCGCTCCGGGCGGCTGCGTAGGCGGCCGACGGGAAGTTTAACGAGCGATCCGGCCAGCCGTTTGGCCGCGAGCCGGGTCTCGCCGAAGAGGCCGAACTGAAGGACCCACGCCCGGCGCGGCACGTCGCTGGCGTTGGCGCGCGCGCAGTGGAGCGTCGCAGGGGTGTGGATGGTCAGCCCGCCTGCCGACAGCGGACAGGCGACGCGGGCGGCGGGATCCGGGGCGGCGACCAGCCCGATGCGGCCGGAGGCGCGCAGCACCGTCTCGTGGCGGAGCGCCGGGCGGCGGTGGCTGCCGGGAAGGAACTCCATGCAGCCGCCGTCGCGCGCAACATCCTGCAACGGGATCCAGAAGTGCAGCTGGTGCGGCCGTGGCAACTGCCACCGTCGGAAGGCGGCATCCTGATGCCAGGGCGTCTCGGTGCGGTTGTGCGCCGCCTTGTAGATGGCATGGTCGAAGGCGTGCGACCCCGGGCCGGCAAGCCGCCGCGCCAGGGTGGTGCAACGCCGGAACACCGCAGTCTGGAGCAGCGCGGGCGCAAGCGTGGCGGCGTAGTTGAGTTCGATCTGGTCCCATCCGCCGGGCGCGTCGGCGGGGTAGCACACCAGCAGCGCGTTCGCCGCCGGCATCCGCATCGCGCGCTCGAACGCTCGGTCGAGCAGCGTCTGCACCGCCTGCACCTCGGTCGCGGAGAAGAGCCGTTCGACCGCCACAAAGCCGTCCCGCCGCAGCGCCTCGGCCGCCGTCTGCGAGAGCCAATCGTCCACCGCGTCATAGATGGGTGCAGGACTGGAGCGCCGGCGCAGGCGAGGCAGGATCATCGCAGGCTCCCAAGACTCCCCGTCGAGCTATCCGACAGCGGCACCTGCGGCGACGGGGGATGGCTCCACTTGCGATCCATCGGCGGCATGGGCGAGCGCGCCTTCGTCCGCATGGGCGGCGCGCTCGCCATCTTGTGCCCCGCCGCCCGAGCCGCCATGTCGGGGGCATGACGCATCCCCCGACCGGTGTTCCGATCGCGCTGGAGCCGCTGGTGCTGCGCGTCCTCGCTCCCAACGCCTCGCCCTATACCCACACCGGCACGCAGAGCTATGTCGTCGGCGGTGCCGAGGACGCGGCGGTGATCGATCCCGGGCCGGTCGACGAGGCGCACCTCGATGCGCTGCTCGCCGCGGTCGGCGATCGCCGCGTGACGGCGGTGCTGTGCACCCATACCCATCGCGACCACAGCCCCGCCGCCGCACCGCTCGCCCGGCGGACCGGCGCGCCGGTGGTCGGCTGCGCGCCGCTGACGATGGACGACGCCGGCCCGCGCGCCGACGCCGCGTTCGATGTCGCCTATGCGCCCGACCGCGTGCTCGCCGATGGGGAAGGGGTGGCAGGCGAGGGCTGGTCGCTGGTCGCGGTGGCGACGCCCGGCCACACCTCCAACCACCTCGCCTTCGCGCTGCCCGAGAGCGGCGCGCTGTTCAGCGGCGACCATGTCATGGGCTGGTCGACCACGATCGTCTCGCCGCCCGACGGCGACATGACCGCCTATATGGCGAGCCTGGAGACGCTGATGGGCCGCGACGACCGCGTCTACTATCCCGGCCACGGCGAGGCGGTGGAGAACCCGCAGCGCTTCGTGCGCGGGCTGCTCGGCCACCGCAAGGCGCGCGAGGGGCAGATCCTGCGGCTGCTCGGCGAGGGCGTCGGCGCCATTCCGGCGTTGGTCCGGCGGATGTACGTCGGGCTCGACGCGACGCTGCTGCCCGCGGCCGAGCGCTCGGTGCTCGCGCATCTTCTCGACCTTCGGGGGCGCGGGCTGGCGATGGAGACGGGTGCGGGAGAGACGCTGTGGCGACGCAACTGAGGCCGGGCGTGCTGCGCACCCTCCTCGCGCTGGTGCTCGGCGTCGGGCTGACGCTGGGGGCGGTGGCGATCTACCAGCGCTACACCGAGGAATATGTCGTCACCGAGGAGGAGGACGGCACCGCCGTCACCCGGCTGGTGACCGCCCGGCTTTCGGGCGCCGCCACGCTCAAGGTCGCCGAGCTGTCGGGTACGCTCCAGAGCACCGCCACCGACGTGCGCGGCTACGGCATGCTCAAGTCCAATCAGGTGATCAAGGCGCCCTTTTCGGTCGACTACTTCGTCGACGTGTCGCGGATCGGCCCGTCGGATCTGCAATGGTCCGAGAGCACCCGCACGCTGGTGATCGACGCCCCCGACGTGACGGTCGGCAAGCCCAATGTGGACGAGGCGCAGCGCACGCTGGTCCGCACCGAAGGCATGTTCGTCACCCGCGCGGCCGGCGAGGAACTCGCCCGCCGCACCTCGCAGGCGGCGCAGGCCAAGGCGCAGACCGAGGCACGCTCGCCCGAGCGCATGGCGCAGGCCCGCGAGAAGGCGCGCACGGCGCTCGCCCGGCTGCTCGGCGCACCGCTGGCGAGCGTCGGCTATGGCGACGCGCGCGTGCTGGTGACCTTCCCGGGCGAGCGCCGCTCGCAGGACCGGGAACGCTGGGACGTCACCGCCCCGGTCGACGAGGTGCTCGCCAACCGGCGATAGCGGCAGCCGGGCGGTTGCACGGCGGCGACGCGGCGTTACCGTCGCGCAATCGGCAACCACGGCGGAGACGCGCGATCGCCCTGCATCATCGGCTCCTGGTCGGCGCGGCCCGGCTGGTATGGCGTGTCACCAAGCCGCGCACGGTCGGCGTCCGCGCGGTGCTGCTCGATCCCGACGATCGGATCGCGCTCATCCGCCACACCTATGCGGAGCACTGGTACCTGCCCGGCGGAGGCGTGAAGAAGGGCGAGAGCGCCGAGACGGCACTCCACCGCGAGCTTGCGGAGGAAGTGGCAGTTGACGGCGCGGCCGTCGACCGGATCCTGGGCGTCTATCACAGCCGACTGGAAGGCAAGGACGATCACGTGATCGTCTTCGTCGCGCGGGTCTCGGCCGAAGCCGCGGCAGGGCTGCGCCGTGCCGACGCGCTGGAGGTCGCGGAGGCGGCATGGTTTCCGCTCGATGCCCTGCCTGCCGCGACCTCGCCGGCCACGCGCCGCCGGATCGACGAGCTTCGCCGGGGAGCGACGGGGCTGGGGGCGTGGTAGGTGGAGTAGGCTAGGTCGCGGTCTTACGGGAGCCGACGGGCCGATCGACGTCGGCGAGGAGGCCCCTCTCATCCCTTCTTCCGTTCGTCTCGTGTCGCGGTCGAGATTGTAGAGGCAGCGTATCGATAGGCCGGGTGGCTCTCTCCATACGGGCGCTCGAAACGCTTGATCCTTTCTCGAGACGAACGGAGAAGATTGAAGGCCGTCCGGCATGGTGGGCGGCAGACGGCGACCGGCAGTGCTCGAGGATGCGACGCGATGCCCCGTCGACCGCGACGCAGCACGCCGTCGCGATGCCGGAGATCACGCGCCGCACGGCTCTGGTAGTGGCGTCCCGCCGCGCTAGCCGGCGCCGTCGTCTGCAATGACTCGCGTGACGATGCGGTGCAGCGAAGCCTCGCTGGTCACGTCTTGAAACATCACGTCGGTCAATCCTGCCCGCATGACGCGCTCCGCCAGCGCATCCGTTGCGATCAACCCTCCTCGAGTATCGCGAAACAGCGGCGCGGGCGGCACGAAACCGTCCCGCCATATCGTCCGGCGCGGCGCAGCATGCGGTCCGTGGTGTGCGAGCACCCAAGCTGTCGAGAGGCTTCCGTCCGCATCCCTGTCCGGCTCGTACCCATACATCCGAGCAAGATCCACGGGGTCGGCCTCATGCACGGCGTGGAGGACCTTGTAGTCCGCAGCGCGTGCCGCATCGGCGCTGCCGCGCGTGTCCACCTCCCCATATTCGACGGTGTGGGGCGGAAGGTCGAGTGCATCCCGTAGCCGGCCCGAAACGAACTGGAAGCCGCTCCAGATGAGGTCGGGGGCGAAGCCATGCTCCTTGAGCACCAGGATCGGCGTCGGCATCGCTGCGACGCAGTGTTTTCCATCGGACGGAAAGAGGTCGGCGATGTTCGCGATCTTGAACCGCGGAGGACGTTCCAATTCCAACTGCGAGAGGCGTTCCATCACGGTGAGCGACGGAAGCATCGGCCACAGGCGCGGCTGGTCCGAGGGCGGTGGTGGCGGTGGCCGCGTCGCGGCCGCCACGCGCGCGGCATCGAAGGGGTGATGGCCGGCGAGCGTCGTCGTGATCGCTTCCCAGTCGAGCGCCAGCGCGACCCCGATCGCATCGTCGGGGGCGAGCCCCTCGCCATGGATAGTGAGAAAGACGCTGCCGCGAAGATCCCCCGGCCCGCCGCGTAGCGTCACGGAAAGCGCATCCAGAGCACCGTCGTGCATGACGAGATTGGCTCGGCGGTTCCGCAGAAGCCAGCACCGCATGCCCGTAGCTCCGTCTGCCGTTTGCTCTATGGGTAGGTACATCGACTGCGCCACCCGCGACTCCGCCCATTCGCCCGCCGTTATTTCGACGACCGCCCGCATCCCGCCGCGACGGTAGGTGCGCAGGAGCAGCAATCCGCCACCCCGATGTCGTTCGAAGCCAGTGTCTTCTTCCGCGATCCAGCCAGGTATCTCCGGCAGCAGGCGGGTGTGGTGGGGATATGAAGCGCTGATCGCCATTTCCTTTCGAGTTCGCCGCGATCGAGGAGGGCGCGTCGCGCGGCTAGGCTTTAGTCGCGGAGAGGCCTCTCGGGCGTAGGACACTCCGCGTCCGTACACGGCAGCAACCGGATCTCGATCACCCCCTTGCCGTCCTGCAACTGGGTCGCGATTTCCGCGATGGTCCCTGCGGAAACGGCCGGATCGCTCGTGGGCAAGGCGATGCTCAGCACCGAGGCCCCTAGGTAGCCGTCGGTCCGCACGTCGGCGCTTGCGACGTCGAGCCGAAGCGACGGCTCGGCCGTTTCGCTCGGCGCCGGCACCAGCGCCGGCGTGATCTGCGGAAAGGCTCTCGCTCGCTGCGAGAACCACAGCGGCCCCGTCGCTGCAAGCAACACCGCGCCTGCTGCCGACGCCTGGCGGATCATGCGCCGACGACCTTTGGTATCAAGCCCTGGACAAGCGCGTCCAGCACCTTGCCCGCGCTGGCCGCATCTGCCGCCAGTACCCGGATGGTCAGGAGGTCGCCGTCGCGCAGGACGACCGCGGTCGCGCCGGCCCTACCTCCCATCGACCAGGAACTGATCCAGCCGACCGCAGGCGAAACGCTGAGCGCGCTCAGCTCACAGCTGGGATCGCGCGCTTTGCATTGTTCTTCCAGCGTCGCGATGCGCGTTTGACCCGACCGGACGCGTTGCTCGGTGCCGTCGGCTTGGCGCCCGAGCGAAAGCGCGACGAGCGGCTCGCCCACGCAGTCCTCGCAGTGCAGCACGACTTGGCTTTCCGTCGTCGAGCGTTCGAAGCCGGCCCCCAGGACAGCGGCCGCCTGACCGGCGAGCTCGGCGATCTCCCGGACCGCAAACCCCTCCGCACTCGCAGGCATGCCGATGGTCGCTGCGAGCGCAGCAAGTGTCGGGCCTAAGAGCCTCAACCGGTGCCGGACCATCGTGCCTCCATCGAACCCGTCGCCGAGATTTTGGACGAAGCCGCACCAGGCTGCAACGGCGGGCTTGCCGGCACCGTCACGCGCGCGCATCTTGCCGCATCGGCCGCAAATGGCCATGTGAGCGCCTCGACCGCCCGCATCGGGCGGCAGGGGAGCTGGAATGGACGCACGCAACGGCATCGGTGGCACTCTGGCCGGGGTCGATCTGCTCGCCGAGATCGATCGGCTGCGCAAGGAGCGCAACGCCGTCATCCTCGCCCATTATTATCAGAAGCCCGAGATCCAGGACCTCGCCGATTTCGTCGGCGACAGCCTCGACCTCAGCCGCAAGGCGGCGGCGACCGATGCCGAGGTGATCGCCTTTTGCGGCGTGCGCTTCATGGCGGAGACCGCCAAGATCCTGAGCCCCGAAAAGGTCGTGGTGCTGCCGGACATGGCCGCCGGCTGCAGCCTGGAGGATAGCTGCCCGCCCGAGCAGTTCGCCGCCTTCCGCGCACAGCACCCGGATCACATCGCGCTCACCTACATCAACTGCTCGACCGAGGTGAAAGCGCTCAGCGACATCATCGTCACCTCGTCCTCGGCGGAAAAGATCCTCAGCCAGATTCCCCCGAGCCAGAAGATCATCTTCGGCCCCGACCGCAATCTGGGCGGCTATCTCGCGCGCAAGACCGGCCGTGACCTGCTGCTGTGGCCGGGCGTGTGCATCGTGCACGAGGCGTTCTCGGAAACCGAGCTGCTCAAGCTGCGCGCCGAGCATCCCGGTGCGCCGGTGGCGGCGCATCCCGAATGCCCGGCGGTGATTCTCGACCACGCCGACTATGTCGGATCGACCCGCGGCATCCTGGAATACGCGCAGGCGATGTCGGGCGACACGCTGCTCGTCGCGACCGAGCCGCACATCATCCACCAGATGCAGAAGGCGATGCCCGACAAGCAGTTCATCGGCGCGCCGGGTGCCGACGGCAACTGCAACTGCAACATATGCCCGTACATGGCGCTCAACACGATCGAGAAGCTGTACCTGGCGCTGCGCGACCTGGAGCCGCGGATCGAGATCGAGGAAGACCTGCGCCTGAAGGCCAAGGTCTCGCTCGACCGCATGCTCGGCCTTGCCGCCGGCACGGTCGGTCTGGGCGATCTGGGGCCGGTGAAGGTCACCGGCGACTAAGGGCCTTCGGCCGCCGTCCCACCCGTTCCCGACTCGGAGGTCCCATGTCCCGCCCCAGCCCCTGGCAGCACCACCGTAGCACCGGCATGGCCGACGACATCGATTTCGAGATCAAGGGCGAGGAGCTCCAGTTCCTCGAGATCGAGCTCGATCCCGGCGAAAGTGCGGTGGCGGAAGCCGGGGCGCTGGTGTGGAAGGATTCAGCGGTATCGATGGCGACCGTCTTCGGCGACGGCAGCGGCCAGGACGCGGGCTTCATGGGCAAGCTGCTCGGCGCCGGCCGCCGGCTGGTGACGGGCGAGACCCTGTTCACCACCGTCTTCACCCATCAGGGCCGCGGCAAGGCGCGTGTTGCCTTCGCGTCGCCGACGCCCGGCGCGATCCTGCCGATCCGCCTGGGCGAGCTCGGCGGGCGGCTGATCTGCCAGAAGGACAGCTTCCTCGCCGCCGCCAAGGGCGTGTCGATCGGCGTCCATTTCCAGAAGCGCGTGCTCACCGGCTTGTTTGGCGGCGAGGGCTTCGTCATGCAGAAGCTGGAGGGCGACGGCTGGGTCTTCGTCCAGATGGGCGGCACCGTGGTCGAACGCACGCTCGGCCCCGGCGAGGAACTGCACGTCGATACCGGCTGCCTGGCGGCAATGACCGACGGCGTCGACTTCGATCTCGTCCCCGTCGGCGGCGTGAAGAGCGTGTTCTTCGGCGGTGAGGGGCTGTTCTTCGCCCGGCTGCGCGGGCCGGGCAAGGTGTGGATCCAGTCGCTGCCCTTCTCGCGTCTCGCCGGCCGGATGCTCGCAGCGGCGGGCAGCCGCGGCGGCCAGAATCGCGGCGAGGGATCGATCCTCGGCGGCCTGGGCGACTTCGTCGGCGGCAACGACTAGGGCGGGGCTCTTCCGTGCGTTTCGGCGGATTCGATGCCCGTTGAAGACGAGCGGGTAGGCGGTTCGACGAAAAGCGACCCACGCATCCCCGGTGCGCCGCAAACCAGCCGTTCGATACACCTGTGTCGCGGGTGCGTCCCGCACGCGCGCACCGTAGGGCCTTGTGCCGCGGGGCGGAAAGCGCCATCTGCGCGCGCATGCACTTTGGTAACGTTCCCGAACCGCTCGCCGCGGCGCTCGTCGCGCGCGGCTATGAAGCGCCCACCGCCGTCCAGGCCGCCGTCGTCCAGCCCGAGGCGGAGGGACGCGACCTCGTCGTCTCGGCGCAGACCGGCTCGGGCAAGACCGTCGCCTTCGGCCTGGCGATGGCGCCGCAGTTGCTGGCGGAGGACGGCGTCGGCCCGGCCGGCGCGCCGCTCGCCATCGCCATCGCCCCGACGCGCGAACTCGCGCTGCAGGTCGCGCGCGAACTCGGCTGGCTCTATGCCCAGACCGGCGCGCGGATCGCCACCTGTGTCGGCGGCATGGATCCGTCGCGCGAGCGTCGCACGCTCAGCCACGGCGCCCACATCGTCGTCGGCACGCCGGGGCGTCTGCGCGACCACCTCGAACGCGGCGCGCTCGACCTGTCGGCGATCCGCGCCGCGGTGCTCGACGAGGCCGACGAGATGCTCGACATGGGCTTTCGCGAGGACCTGGAGCAGATCCTCGACGCGACGCCCGACACCCGCCGCACGCTGTTGTTCTCGGCGACGATGCCGCGCCCGATCGTCGCGCTCGCCAAGCGCTACCAGCGCGACGCGATGCGCATCGAGACGCTGTCGGCCGATCGCGGCCACGGCGACATCGCCTATCAGTGCGTCACGGTGGCGCCGCCCGACATCGAGAATGCGGTGGTCAACCTGCTGCGCTTCCACGAGCCGGACACCGCCTTCCTGTTCTGCGCCACGCGTGAGGCGGTACGCCACCTCCACGCCAGCCTGGTCGAGCGCGGCTTCGACGCGGTGGCGCTGTCGGGCGAGCACAGCCAGAACGAGCGCAACCACGCGCTCCAGGCGCTGCGCGACCGCCGCGCACGCGTCTGCGTCGCGACCGACGTCGCCGCGCGCGGGATCGACCTGCCGTCGCTCAGCCTGGTGGTCCACGTCGAACTGCCGCGCGATGCCGAGGCGCTCCAGCACCGTTCGGGCCGCACCGGCCGCGCGGGCAAGAAGGGCGTCGCTGTGCTGGTGGTGCCGTACCAGCGTCGCCGCCGCGTCGAATCGATGCTGCGCGGCGCGAAGATCAACGCCGAATGGGTCGAGGTGCCGAGCCCCGAGTCGATCCGCGCGGCCGATCGCGAGCGGCTGCTCACCAAGCTGTCCGAGCCGGTCGAGTTGGACGAGGAGGATCGCGCGCTGGGCGCCCGGCTGCTCGAAGGCCGCGAGCCCGCCGATCTCGCCGCGCTGTTGGTGCGCGCCTATCGCGCCAAGCTGCCGGCGCCCGAGGAACTGGTCGGCGGCAGCGCCGAGCGTCGCCCGCGCGACGACGGCCCGCGCCCGGGCTTCGAGGACAGCGTGTGGTTCCGCATGAACATCGGCCGCCGCCACAACGCCGATCCGCGCTGGCTGCTGCCGCTGCTGTGTCGTCGCGGCCACATCACCAAGGGCGAGGTGGGCGCGATCCGCATCGGTGCCGACGAGACCGCTTTCCAGATCCCGCGCGCGGTCGCCAGCCGCTTCGTCGCCGCGATCAAGCGCACCGCGGGCGAGGGCGACGACGATCTGCGCGTCCTGCCGATGGACGGCCCGCCGCCGCCGGGAAGCAGCGGCCCGCGCCCGAACCGTGGCCCGCACCCGAACGCCGGACGCCACCAGGCACGACCGTTCCGCCCCCGCGCCCCGCGCGGGTGAGCTGCGGCCGCCGTCCAGTTTACTAATTAGGAACCGTCATCCAGCGAAAGCGGGACCTTTGCATAAAGCTGGGGATGTAATTCTCTTCGCTGGGTATCGGAGAGATGAGATGCGCAAGCAGACGAGGCCGGCGTCCTTTGCGGACCTGTTGG
>NZ_JBIUCZ010000026.1:0-50218 GCF_047975845.1 Sphingomonas mangrovi
CCGGGCAATCGCACACCGTTCCGCATACGAGAGCTGTCGGTACCTGGTTCCCATCGCAACACCTCAACCTGGTGTTGCACTTCGTTTGTGAACTCGGGGCATCTCTTGCCGCTAGGATTGTGAGTCGGGATGGCGGCCGCGGCTGGCGTGTGGCTGGAGCCTCAGGCGTTGCGCGAATGGATCCTGACTTTCGTCAGGATGACGAAGAAAGGCAGGCACAAAAAAGGGGCGCTCGCGGGCGCCCCTTTTCTTCGTCGCTGTACTCGCCTCAGTGGCGGAAGTGGCGCATGCCGGTGAAGACCATCGCCAGTCCGGCCTCGTCGGCCGCCGCGATGACCTCTGCGTCGCGGATCGAGCCGCCCGGCTGGATCACGGCCGTCGCGCCCGCCTCGACCGCGGCCATCAGCCCGTCGGCGAAGGGGAAGAAGGCGTCGGAGGCGACTGCCGAGCCGATCGTGCGCGGAGTCGCCCAGCCCGCCTTGTCGGCGGCATCCTTGGCCTTCCACGCGGCGATGCGCGCGGATTCCAGTCGGTTCATTTGGCCGGCGCCGACGCCCGCGGTGCTGCCGTCCTTGGCATAGACGATCGCGTTCGACTTGACGTGCTTGGCGACGGTCCAGGCGAAGCGGCAGTCGGCGAGCTCCTGCTCGGTCGGCGCGCGCTTGGTGACGACCTTCAGTTCTTCCGTCGAGAGCAGCCCGTTGTCGCGCGACTGCACCAAGAGGCCGCCGGCGATCGACTTGATGGCGAGGCCGCCGCGCGCCGGATCGGGCAGCTCGCCCGTTACAATCAGGCGCAGGTTCTTCTTGGCGGCGAAGATCGCGCGCGCTTCCTCGTCGGCGTCGGGCGCGCACACCACTTCGGTGAAGATGCCGCTGATCGCGCGCGCCGTCTCCCCGTCGAGCGGGCGGTTGAGCGCGATGATGCCGCCGAACGCCGACACGCTGTCGCAGGCGAGCGCCGCCTGATAGGCCTCGAGCAGCGTGTCGCCGGTGGCGACGCCGCAGGGGTTGGCGTGCTTGACGATGACGACGGTCGGCGGACCGTCGCGGAACTCGGACACGAGCTCCAGCGCGGCGTCGGCGTCGTTGTAGTTGTTGTAGCTCAGCTCCTTGCCCTGGAGCTGCTGGCCCTGGGCGATGCCGCGGGTGGCGCCGGTGTTGGGCAGGTAGAGCGCCGCCGTCTGGTGCGGGTTCTCGCCATAACGCAGCGTGTCGGCGCGGGTGAAGGCGAGCGGCAGCGTCTGGGGCAGCGTCTCGCCCTGATCGACGCTCGCGAACCAGCCGGCGATCGCCGAGTCATAGGCGGCGGTGGCGGCATAGGCCTTGGCAGCGAAGCGGCGCCGGGTGTCGAGGCGCGTCGCGCCCGCGTTGGCGTCGAGTTCCTCGACCAGGGCTGCATAGTCGGCGGGATCGGTCACGATCGCGACATGCGCGTGGTTCTTGGCGGCCGAGCGCACCATCGAGGGGCCGCCGATGTCGATGTTCTCGATGATCTCGTCGCGGTCGGCGCCCTTGGCCACCGTCTGCGCGAAGGGGTAGAGGTTCACCACCACCAGGTCGATCGCGCCGATGCCGTGCTCGCCCATCGAGGCGACATGCTCGGGATTGTCGCGCACCGCCAGCAGCCCGCCGTGGACGACCGGGTGGAGCGTCTTGACGCGGCCGTCCATCATCTCCGGAAAGCCGGTAAGGTCGGAAATGTCGCGCACGGGCAGCCCCGCGTCGCGGATCGCCTTGGCGGTGCCGCCGGTGGAGACCAGTTCCACGCCGTGGCGGTCGAGCGCCCGGGCGAGATCGAGAATGCCGCTCTTGTCGGAGACGGAGAGCAGCGCGCGCGTGACGGTGACGTTCATGCGCGGCTCCTTCGCGCCGATTGGGCGGAGAGGCAAGGGGGGAGCGGGTGTCGGGTCGGATGAGCCCATCCCCGTTTGTCTCGAGTAGGGATCGAGCTTGTCGAGAGCCCGTATCGAGAGAGCCACAACGACCGGTTTCTCGATACGCCCTCTCGACAAGCTCGACGGCTACTCGAAACGAACGGAGAAGGGGACGGGCCTTGAACCTACCGCGCGCGGTGGAAGCGCCAGCCGACGCCGGCGCCGCCCGGCTGGGCCATGCCGGTGAGCACCAGCTGCTGGGTGCCGTGCGGCCGCCCGTCGCCGTCGATCCACAGGCTGTCCTCGACGGCGAGCGCGGCACCGCGGCAGCGGAACTGCCATACCGACTTGCCATCGGGCAGCCGCAGGAACGCCGCCTGGCCGTCGGCGGTGCTCGCCACCTCGATGCCGAGTCCCAGGTGGAAGCGGATCGCGAAGCCGACGTCGCCCTGCTTGCCGCCGTTGCCGCCGCGGGCGGTGGCGGGCAGCAGCGTGTCCTCGCCCACCAGATCGCGGCCGTCCGTCGACAGCGTGATCAGCCGGCGGTGGACGAGGCCCAAACGGCGGACATAGCCGTCGTGGCTCGCCTCGATCCGGCTGAGGTCGTCGGTTTCCTGCCGGCTGAGCTCGACCTCGCTGACGCCCCGGCCGAGCGCGCCGTCGGCGTGGATCGCGGTGGAGTTGGAGTCGCCCAGCACCAGCGTCGAATGCGCGGCGGTGGTGCGCAGCGCGGGCGGCAGGCTGGGCGGCAGCGTCCGCAGCGCGCCGTTGGCGCCGCCGCAGTTGACGACGATCCGCTGCCCCGCGTCCGACAGTTCGAACGCCAGCGTCGAAGCGCAGCCGCCGGTCGCCTGGCGGTTGGCGGGCGGCGGCGCGGCGTCGAGCACCACCACGGTCTTGGCCGCCGACAGCCGCTGATAGCCCCAGTCGCGTGCCTGGCGGAGCGGGCGGGTGCGCACGCCGGTCGCCTCGACGATCTGGGCGATGCGCTCGCCCGCCAACGGTGCCGCGCCCTGCCAGCTGCCCAGCCCGCCGTCGCCGTGGCACACGCCGAGCAGCGCCGCGACCAGCCGGGCGAGCGTCTCCCCGACACTCTCGGGCGCCTCCATCCGACGCGCGGCATAGGTCTCGCGCAGCATGGTGAGCAGCTGGATCAGGTCGAGCTGGTCGGCGGGCGAGCGGCCGAGCGTGCCGCCGTCGTCGAACACCGCGGCTGCGAGCGCGCGGGCGAGCCCGGCCTCGCCGAACGCGCGGCGCGGCTCGCCGCCGGGGATCATCAGCCCCGCCGCGACCACGCCGCACCAGGCGGCGACGCGCGGCACGCCGGCAGCGACCTTGCCCGCGGTGCTGTCGAGATGGCGGGCGCCGCGCGCGAGCGCGTGCAGCACCTTCGAACGATAGACGAGGTCGGTGCTCGACAGGATCAGCGGCGCATGCGCGGTCCAGAACAGCAGCCGCCGGCCCCACAGGTCGGCGCGCCAGGCGGGGTCGGAAACCTTGCTCTCGTGCGCCGCGAGCCAGTGGCGCAGGATCGCCTCGGCGATCGGCGCGGCGGTGGCGCGCGTCGCGACGCTGGAAAGGTCGCGCAGCCACGCGAAGCTGTGGAGATATTCGGCGAACGGAGCCGAAAAGGTGGGGCGCGGTAGCGACAGCGCGTTGATCGGCACCGCTTCGCCACGGAACAGCACCACGCCGTCAAGCAGCGCATGGCCGCGCTCGACATCGCCGAAGAAGGGATCGTCGGCGACCGCGATCAGCTTCAGCGGATGCTTGCCCTTCAGCCGCAGCGCGTGGAACGGCGTTCGCCACGCCAGCCGCTCGAGCCGTTCGGACAGCCGCTCGGCGAGCGACAGCCCCTTGCCGCCGCTCTGGCGGATCAGCCGCTTGCCCGCTTCGATCCCGTCGGGTGCGGTATCTTCGGGGGCGGGATCGGTCACGCGCCTTTCAGTGCCCGGATGTTGTCGGCATAGGCGGCAGGGCCGCCGGTGAAGGTGGCGGTGCCGGCGACCAGCACGTTCGCCCCGGCTTCCACCGCCAGCGGCGCGGTGGTGCGATCGATGCCGCCGTCGACCTCCAGGTCGATGTCGCGGCCGGTGGAGTCGATGCGCTGGCGCAGCGCGGCGATCTTGGCGAGCTGGCTGTGGAGGAACTTCTGCCCGCCGAAGCCCGGATTGACGCTCATCACCATGATGAGGTCGACCAGGTCGAGCACGGAGTCGACCGACTCGACCGGGGTGGCGGGATTGAGCACCACGCCCGCGCGCTTGCCCAGCGCCTTGATCGCCTGGAGCGAGCGGTGGAGGTGGGGGCCGGCCTCGGGATGGACCGAGATGATGTCGGCGCCGGCCTCGGCAAAGGGCTGGAGCAGCGGATCGGCGGGGGCGATCATCAGATGGACGTCGAACGGCTTGGCGCTGTGCTGGCGCAGCGCCTTCACCACCATCGGGCCGATGGTCAGGTTGGGCACGAAATGCCCGTCCATCACGTCGACGTGGATCCAGTCGGCCCCGGCCGCGTCGATCGCGCGCACCTCCTCGCCCAGCCGGGCGAAGTCGGCGGACAGGATCGAAGGGGCGATGCGGACGGGTCTGCTCATGATCCCGCGACCTCTAGCATGGCAGCCCCTTGCCGCAACCGGCTGTCGGGCGCGGTCGCCGAATTCCGAGGGCGGGTGATCGCTGTGGATGACGCGGTGCACTCTTTCTTCTTGTACCCCGGCGGAGGCCGGGGCCCAGTTACGGTGGTGTCGGATTGGGGCACCCATGACGGCCTTCCCACCTGGGCCCCGGCCTCCGCCGGGGTACAGAAGCAAGGAAAGGCGTTCCCTCAGCCCACCCGGTCGAGCCGCGCGATGAAGAAGCCGTCGAGGCCGCCCTGTTCCGCCAGCATCCCCGGCAGCGTGCGCACCCAACCTTGCGGCGAGGGCGCGATGCCCTCCGGCAGCAGCTCGGGCGCGGCGGGCACCAGGCGATAGTCGGCGCGGTCGGCGAGAAAGCGTTCGACCTGCGCCTCGCCCTCCTCGCGCTCCAGCGAGCAGGTGGCGTAGACCAGCCGGCCGCCCGGCTTCACCCAGTCGGCGGCGCGCGCGAGCAGCCGCGCCTGCAGCTCGGCGGCCTCGGCGATCACCGCCGGGCGGACGCGGTGGAGCACGTCGGGGTGGCGGCGGAAGATGCCGGTGGCGCTGCACGGCGCGTCGAGCAGCAGCGCGTCGACCGGCGCGGCGGGTTTCCACTTCAGCGCGTCGGCGGCGGCCACCTTGGCCGACAGCCCGGTGCGCTCCAGGTTCTCGGAAAGGCGCGCGAGCCGCTTTTCCGACACGTCGAGCGCGGTCACGTCCCAGCCGGCAGCGGCGAGTTGGAGCGTCTTGCCGCCCGGTGCCGCGCACAGGTCGATCGCGGTGCCCGGCCCGTCGCCCAGCAGCCGCGCGGGCAGCGAGGCGGCGAGGTCCTGCACCCACCACTCGCCCTCGTCGAAGCCGGGGAGCTTGGGCACCACCGACTCCGCGGGCACGCGGCGATGGCGCGGCAAGAGCGGGGTGCCGCCAGCGGCAGTGTCCTCGCCGCGCAGGCTAAGGTCGATCGGCGGCGGGGCGGCGATCGCGACGCGGGCCGCTTCGGCGACGTCCTCGCCCCACGCCGCCTGCCAGCGCAGCCAGGCGGCGGCGGGCAGCTCTGGCAGCTCCGGCAGCGTCGCGCCTTCGCGCATCAGCGTGCCGAACACGCCGTGGACCAGCTTGCGCGGGCCGCCGTCGACCAGCGGCAGCACGGTCGCGATGGCGGCGTGCGGCGGCGTGCCGAGCGCCAGCGCCTGGACGAGCGCGATGCGGAGCGCAAAGCGCGCCTTGGCATCCTCGGGCAAGGGCCGCGCGGTGGCGGAATCGATCAGCGCGTCGAGGTCGGGCAGCCGGCGCAGTGCCTCGCTGGCGATGGCGTGGGCGAGGCCGCGGTCCTCGCGTCGGTCGAGCCCGGCGGCGGCGCGGTCGAGCGCGGCTTCGAGCGCGATCCCGCGGCGGAGCACCGCGTCGAGCAGGCGGAGCGCGGCGCGCCGGGCGGGGACGCCGGGCGGTTCGGGGGCGAGTTGCGGGCGGGCCATCAGGGGCGCCGTCCGGGTGCGCACTGCATCATATCGTCCATCCCTTGATCCCGAGCCTTTCGCCGCCGATGTGGGGGCTGCATCTGTTTCGGAGAGTCCCATGGGCCAGCGGCCGCCCCACGTGAAGCCACCCGAGCATCTTTCGAAGAGTCCGCCGGTCCCCGAACCCGAACCGGTCGCGCCGCCCGAGGGCGATCCGCTGGGCGCCAATCCCGTGCGCTATGGCGACTGGGAGCTGAGGGGCGTGGCGGTGGATTTTTAGGTTCGATTCTAAGCAGGGCCCCGTTCGTGCTGAGTAGGGACTGAGCGTGGCGTAGGCGGGCCTTCGCAAAACCTCGGTCCATTCTCGTCATGCTGACGGAAGTCAGCATCCATACGCGCTCCGCTTGCGCCTCCAGCGTAGCGGCAACGGATCCTGACTTCCGTCAGGATGACGAGGGAGGATCCTGTCCAAGGCACCGCCGCAATCCCGTCGTGCTCCTGCGCAGGCAGGAGCCCAGGATTGCGGAACGTCGCGCTTTTGACCCTGGGCTCCTGCTTTCGCAGGAGCACGCAGCGCCAGCGGGAGCGACCGCCCTCACACCGGCAGCTCGTCGCCCCGCTCGCGGTAGAACGCCTTGACCGCCTCCCAGCCCTCTTCCGCGGTTTCGCAGAAGGTGATGAGGTCCAGGTCGCGCGGGGAGATCACGCCTTCGTCGCACAGCGCCTCCAGGTTGACGACGCGCTCCCAGAACTCGCGGCCGTAGAACAGCACCGGGATCGGCGCGACCTTGCCGGTCTGGATCAGCGTCAGCAGCTCGAAGCTCTCGTCGAAGGTGCCGAAGCCACCGGGGAACACCGCCACCGCACGGGCGCGCAGCAGGAAGTGCATCTTGCGCAGCGCGAAATAGTGGAACTGCATCGACAGCGACGGCGTGACGTACGGGTTTGGCGCCTGTTCGTGCGGGAGCACGATGTTGAGCCCGACCGACTCGGCGCCCGCCTCGCTCGCGCCGCGGTTGGCCGCCTCCATGATCGACGGCCCGCCGCCCGAGCACACCACGAAGTGCCGCTTGCCGTCCTCGTCGAGCGGGAAGTTGCTGGCGAGGCCGGCGAGTTCGCGCGCGACGTCGTAGTATTTGGACTTGGCGATCAGCCGCTCGGCGATGCGCCTGGCGCGATCGTCCTGCGCGAGGTCGAGCAGCGCGCCGGCCTTGCTCGGCTCGGGGATGCGTGCCGAGCCGTAGATCACGAAGGTGGAGGCGATATTCGCCGCGTCGAACACCAGCTCCGGCTTGAGCAGTTCGAGCTGGAAGCGCACGGGACGCAGGTCCTCGCGCAGCAGGAAGTCCATGTCCTGGAAGGCGAGGCGGTAGGAGGGGTGCTCGGTCTGCGGGGTGGAGACCTGGGTGCGTGCGGTCTCGGCTTCGTGCTTGGCGTCGCGGAATACGCGCGACGGTACTCGGGTATCGGCCATGATGCTTCCTGCGGCAGCCGGCGCGGACGCACCGGGCGAAAGCGCACCAATCTAGCGCGGTTGCGGTCGCACGCAAGCGGGGGTGGGGCTTCGGCTGGCGCGATCTCGCTCTTCCCCGTCATGCTGACGGAAGTCAGCATCCATTCGCGCTCCGCTTCCGCATCTGGCGTTGCGGCAATGGATCCTGACTTTCGTCAGGATGACGAGGAGGGAGGCCATTCCGGCTCTCCGAATTCCCCCGCGACCGCACTCACCGGCAGTAGCCGCCGCGGCCGCTCATGTCGAAATGCAGGTGGTTGTAGTGCGCCGCGTTGTAGTCGGGGCCGAGCACGGTCTTGAACCGCTTGCACGCCGATCGGTGGACGATCTGGAGGAACTCGCGCACATTCGGGTCGCTGGAGCGCCAGCCGCGTTCGATGCTGATGCGTCGCCCGTCGGCCAGCACGAAGCCGCCGATGTCGATCGCGTTGGCGAGGCCGTGCTGCGACAGCTTGGCCGAGCCGGCCGCCCCCTGGCCGACGATGCCGCGGCAGACGTAGGTGCCATAGCTTTCGATCCGCACCACGTCGCTGCCCAGGATCTGGCGCGCGGCCGGACCGACGCCGTGCTGCACCCAGCCGACGAAGGCGCGCGCGGTGGGGCAGCGGATCGCCTTCAGGCCGGAAGTGGGCACGCCGAAATCGACCAGCTGCACCGCGCCCAGCACCAGGCAGCCGCCGCCATAGTCGCGATCGGGCAGCGGGCTGAAGCGGACGCCGGCGCGCGACAGGTCGGCATAGCATTGCTGCGTGTCGCGCGGGGTCTGGCCGGTCAGCGTCACCGGGCCGCTGCCGCGCGGGCGCGGCGCCGGGCGCCGTTCCTCGCGTCCGCCGCCGAAGACACAGGCCGCCAACAGAAACGGCAGCAGCAGGGCGAACAAGCGACGCGAAACCAAGTGCATGGCCTCGGGTGTAGCGGAGGTGCCGGTGCCTGCGCCACCCGGGCCGCGCCCACCGCGCCCACCGCGCCCACCGCGCCCACCGCGCCCACCGCGCCCACCGCGCCCACCGCGCCCACCGCGCTTCGCCCCGCCGCCCGTGCGCCGCCGTTCACCCAATCCGCGCGGACCGGCGTTGACAAGCGCCCGCGCGCCGTTAGGGCCGTCGACGGGCCACGCTGTCCCAACGCAGCGCGTGCTCTCTGTAAGGAGAGACTATTTTGACGGATATGATTTCGGTTCCCGCCATCGGTGCGTCCGCCGCACCCGCAAAGCCCGCCGCCAAGCCGGCGCGCCCCCATTTTTCTTCCGGTCCCTGTGCCAAGCCGCCCGGCTGGTCGCCCGAGAAACTCGCCACCGAGGTGCTCGGCCGCTCGCACCGCTCGAAGCTCGGCAAGGCGCGGCTGCAGCGCGCGATCGACCTGACCCGCGAACTCCTCCAGGTCCCGGATACCCATCGCATCGGCATCGTTCCGGGCTCCGACACCGGCGCGGTCGAGATGGCGATGTGGTCGCTGCTCGGTGCGCGGCCGGTGACGTTGCTCGCCTGGGAAAGCTTCGGCGAGGGCTGGGTGACCGACGCGGTCAAGCAGCTCAAGATCGAACCCAACGTGCTCAAGGCGCCCTATGGCGAGATCGTCGACCTGACCCAGGTCAGCCCCGAACATGACGTGATCTTCACCTGGAACGGCACCACGTCGGGCGTGCGCGTGCCGAACGGCGACTGGATCGCCGACGACCGCGCCGGCCTCACCATCGCCGACGCCACCTCGGCCGTGTTCGCGATGGACCTGCCGTGGGACAAGCTCGATGTGGTCACCTTCTCGTGGCAGAAGGTGCTGGGCGGGGAGGGCGCGCACGGCGTGCTGATCCTGGGCCCGCGTGCGGTCGAGCGGCTGGAGAGCTACACGCCGGCATGGCCGCTCCCCAAGATCTTCCGCATGACCAAGGGCGGCAAGCTGATCGAGGGCATCTTCAAGGGCGAGACGATCAACACGCCGTCGATGCTCGCAGTCGAGGATGCGATCTTCGCGATGGAATGGGCCGAGAGCGTCGGCGGGCTCAACGGCCTGATCGCGCGATCGACCGCCAACGCCACCGCGCTCGGCCGCATCGTCGCGGCGCGCGACTGGCTCGACCATCTGCCGGCCGATCCGGCGATCCGCTCCAACACCAGCGTCTGCCTGAAGCTCGTCACCGATGCGGATGCCGAAGCGCAGGGCGCGATGGTCAAGAAGATGGCCTCGCTGCTGGAAGCGGAAGGCGCGGCGTTCGACATCGCCGGCTATCGCGATGCCCCGGCGGGCTTGCGCATCTGGTGCGGCGCGACCGTCGACACCGCCGACATCGAGGCGCTCGGCCCGTGGCTCGACTGGGCCTGGGAACAGGTCAAGCCCGCCTGATCCTCGTCTCCTCGTTTTTCCAGTTATCCCCGTCATCCCAGCGAAGGCTGGGATCTCCCGCCGCGAACGCCATGAATCCGTTCCCCTGCGGCT
The DNA here is from genome assembly GCF_047975845.1 of Sphingomonas mangrovi. NCBI lineage: Bacteria > Pseudomonadati > Pseudomonadota > Alphaproteobacteria > Sphingomonadales > Sphingomonadaceae > Sphingomonas > Sphingomonas mangrovi. The sequence goes on from NZ_JBIUCZ010000026.1 coordinate 9,897, forward strand.
CGAGATCCTGACTTTCGTCAGGATGACGATTGCAGAAAGCCAATCGTCATGCCCAAAGTCCTCATTTCCGACAAAATGGATCCCAAGGCCGCCCAGATCTTCCGCGAGCGCGGGGTCGAGGTGGACGAGATCACCGGCAAGACGCCGGACGAGCTGAAGGCGATCATCGGCCAGTACGACGGCCTCGCCATCCGCTCCTCGACGAAGGTGACCCAGGAGATCCTGGACGCCGCGACCAACCTGAAGGTCGTCGGACGCGCCGGCATCGGCGTCGACAACGTCGACATTCCTGCCGCCAGCGCCAAGGGCGTGGTGGTGATGAACACCCCGTTCGGCAACTCGATCACCACCGCCGAGCACGCGATCGCCCTCCTGTTCGCGCTCGCCCGCCAGCTGCCCGAGGCCGATGCCTCCACCCAGGCCGGCAAGTGGGAGAAGAACCGCTTCATGGGCGTCGAGCTGACCGCCAAGACGCTGGGCCTGATCGGTGCGGGCAACATCGGCTCGATCGTCGCCGACCGTGCCCGCGGCCTCAAGATGAAGGTCGTCGCCTTCGATCCGTTCCTCACCCCCGAGCGCGCGATCGAGATGGGCGTGGAGAAGGTCGAGCTCGACCAGCTGCTTAGCCGCGCCGACTTTATCACGCTGCACACGCCGCTCACCGACCAGACTCGCAACATCCTGTCGGCCGAGAATCTCGCCAAGACCAAGAAGGGCGTGCGCATCATCAACTGCGCGCGCGGCGGGCTGATCGACGAGGCTGCGCTCAAGGCCGGGCTCGACTCGGGCCATATCGCCGGCGCAGCGCTCGACGTGTTCCAGACCGAGCCCGCCAAAAACTCGCCGCTGTTCGGCACGCCCAACTTCGTGTCGACGCCGCACCTGGGCGCGTCCACCACCGAGGCGCAGGTCAACGTCGCGATCCAGGTCGCCGAGCAGATGGCGGACTTCCTTGTGTCGGGCGGCGTCACTAACGCGCTCAACATGCCGTCGCTGTCGGCCGAGGAAGCGCCCAAGCTCAAGCCGTACATGGCGCTCGCCGAGAAGCTGGGCTCGCTGGTGGGCCAGCTGGCGCACGGCGCACTGACGTCGATCGCGATCGAGGTCGAGGGGGCGGCCGCCGAGCTCAACCAGAAGCCGATCACCGGTGCGGTGCTCGCCGGGCTGATGCGCGTCCATTCGGACACGGTGAACATGGTCAACGCGCCGTTCTTGGCGAAGGAGCGCGGGCTGGAAGTGCGCGAAGTGCGCAACGAGCGTGAGGGCGACTATCACACGCTGGTGCGGGTGACGGTGCGCACCGAGGCGGGCGACCGCTCGGTCGCGGGCACGCTGTTCGGCAACCAGGCGCCGCGGCTCGTCGAACTGTTCGGCATCAAGGTCGAGGCCGATCTCGCCGGCCACATGCTCTACGTCGTCAACGAGGACGCGCCCGGCTTCATCGGCCGGATCGGCACGACGCTGGGCGAGGCGGGGGTCAACATCGGTACCTTCCACCTCGGCCGCCGCGAGGCGGGCGGCGAGGCGGTGCTGCTGCTGTCGGTCGACGAGCCGGTGACGCCCGAACTCGCCGCCACCGTGCGCGCGTTGCCCGGAGTCCGCACCGCGATGGCGCTGGCGTTCTGACGAGCGCAATGCCGCACCAGCATCGTACCCCGGCGGAGGCCGGGGCCCAGTTGGGATAGTGGCGGAAGGGCGTGCTGACGCCTCGACCGCTCCGCAACTGAACCCCGGCCTCCGCCGGGGTACGGGTGTCCCCAGCGCTTGCGACTCCAAGCGGAGCGGCAATGGATCCTGACTTCCTTCAGGATGACGAGAGGAGACGTAGGGAGTACCCGCCGCCCCCGCTTGTCGCGGGCGGGGACATCCCCTAGCTGCCGGGCGCGACGCCGCGCGCCGATCGGGGCCGCGCCCAACAGGAATTTGCGATGACCGGCCTCTTGCCCGAAGGGTTCCACGACCGCCTGCCGCCCGCCGCCGATGCGGTCGCGCGGTTCGAGGGGCGGGTGCTCTCGGTCGCGCGCAGCTATGGCTACGAACAGGTCGACCCGCCGCTCGCCGAATACGAGGATGCGCTCGGCCGCCGGCTGAAGGCGGCGCGCGCGCAGGACGCGGTGCGCTTCGTCGATCCGGTGTCGCAGAAGACGCTGGCGATCCGTCCCGACATGACCGCGCAGGTCGGCCGCATCGCCGCCACCCGCATGGGCCACCACCCGCGCCCGGTGCGGCTGTGCTATGCCGGCCCGGTGCTGCGGCTGCGCGCCGCCGACCTCGATCAGCGCCGCGCGCTGCGCCAGATCGGGGCGGAGCTGATCGGCCTCGACAGCGTCGCGGCGGTGCGCGAGGTCGTGACCGTCGCGGTCGAGGCGCTCGCCGCCGCCGGCCTCACCGACGTGTCCGTCGATTTCACCCTGCCGGACCTGCTCGACGCGCTCGCCGGCGACACGCTGGCGCCCGACCAGCTGCTGGCATTGCGCGAGGCGCTGGACGGCAAGGACGCCGGCGCGGTCGCGGCGATCGATCCGGCCTATCTGCCGCTGATCGAGGCGGCCGGGCCGTTCGACCAGGCGCTCGAGCGGCTGCGCGCGAGCGATGCGGCCGGGGCGCTCGGCAGCCGGCTCGACGGGCTGGAGGCGATCGCCGAGGCGATCCGCGACCGCGCGGCGCTGACGCTCGACCCGACCGAGCGGCATGGCTTCGAATATCAGAGCTGGGTCGGCTTCTCGCTCTACGCGCGCGAGCTGCGCACCCAGATCGGGCGCGGCGGCGCCTATGCCGTGGTCGGCGAGAACGGCCGCGCGGAGCCGGCGGTCGGCTTCTCGCTCTATGCCGACGTGCTGCTCGACGCCGGCATCGGCGCCGACGCGCGCCGGAGGCTGTTCCTGCCGTTCGGCACGCCCGCCGCCACCGGTGCGGCGCTGCGCGCGGAAGGCTGGGTGACGGTGGCGGCGCTGACCGAGGACGACACGCCCGAGGCGCAGCTGTGCACGCATCGGCTAGGGGATGCGGGGCCGGTCGCGCTGGGGTGAGCGTGTAGCGGAAGACCCGTCCACTCCCCCCGTTTGCCCTGAGTAGCGCCGTGAGGCGCGTATCGAAGGGGGGTGCCGGGGCGGTACCTCGATACGAGCCCTCGATACGCTCCTGGCGGAGCTACTCGGTCTCTACTCGGCACGAACGGGGGAGGGCGCGTGGCCCCCCAACCTCACCCCGCCGGCGTCAGCTTCAGCAGCCGGCCGCCGTCGCCGTCCTCCAGCAGCCAGATCGCGCCGTCGGGGCCTTGCTCCACCTCGCGGATGCGCTTGCCCATCGGCCATTGATCGCCCTTCGTCGCGCTGGTGCCGTTCACGTCGACGCGGACCAGCGCCTCGCTCGACAGGCCGCCGATGAACAAATCGCCCTTCCACTGCGGGAACAGGTCGCCCGAATAGACGAGCAGCCCGCCCGGCGAGATCACCGGGTTCCACGACACCTTGGGCGGTTCGAAGCCGTCGCCGGGCTTGTGGTCGGGGATGTCGCGGCCGTCATAGTGGCTGCCGTTTGACGCCTTGGGCCAGCCATAGTTGCGGCCCGGCAGGATCAGGTTGACCTCGTCGCCGCCCTTGGGGCCCATCTCCTGCTCCCACAGATTGCCCTGCGCGTCGAAGGCGATGCCGAGCAGGTTGCGGTGGCCGTAGGACCAGACCGCGGGATGGAAGCCGCGCGCGGTGAGGCCGGGGTCGCCCGCCGGCTTGCCGTCGAGGGTGAGGCGCAGCACCTTGCCGAGCGTCACCTTGGGGTCCTGCGCCGGGTCGAACTTCTGGCGCTCGCCGTTGGTGAAGAACAGGTGCTGCCCATCGGGCGCGAAGGCGATGCGGCCCGAATAATGGCCGTTGCCCGAAACGAGCGGAGTCGCGCGGAAGATCGTCTCGATCTGGCGCAGCCGCTCGCCGCCGGGCTGCAGGTCGAGCGTGCCGCGCGCCAGCACCACGCCCTTGCCGCCGTCGCCGGCCGCGGAATAGCTGAAATAGACCCGCTTGCTGGTGGCGAAGTCGGGCGCGAGCACCACGTCCATCAGCGCGCCCTGGCCTTCGCTGTCGACCGTCATCGTCGCGACCGTGCGGCGCTCGCGGCCGTCGGCGGAGACGAGCAGCATCTTCCCCTGCTTCTCGGTCACCAGCATCCGCCCGTCGGGAAGGAAGGTCATCGCCCAGGGCGCATCGAAGCTGGTGACCGGGGTGACGGCGAACGGGCGTCCGTCGGCAGCCGCCGGTGCGCCGGTCGCGGTCGCCTGCGCCTCGGTGCCGTTGGCGACGGCCGGGCTGTCGGGGGCGCCGCAGGCGGCGACCAGGACGGCGGCGGCGGTGCAGGCGATGGTCCGGTGCATGGCATTCTCCCTTGTTCATTGCCCAACGCGGCGTCGGCGGGAATGGTCCCGCAGCGGCGTTTCGAAACCAGCTTGTTCTGACCTGGCGAATTGCCTATATCCGGCATGTTCTCGACATTGGAAACCTTGGCGAGGTCGGGCCCCACGGGTCCGGCGGCGGCGGGGCGTACCTTGGTTCGAACCGAACTCTAAGGACCGGCAGCAGGCCGGCCGCAACGAACTGGAGCGTGGATTGGCGGACATCGCCGAACTCAACCGGCTGATCGAGCCCGAGGCGAAGGCCCTGGGGCTGGCGCTGGTGCGCGTGAAGATGTTCGGCGGCAAGTCGGATCCGACGCTGCAGGTCATGGCCGAGCGGCCGGACACCCGCCAGCTGACGATCGACGATTGCGCCACGCTGTCGCGCCGCCTGTCCGACCTGCTCGACACGCTGGAGGCCGAGGGCCGCGACCCGATCGAGGGTGCGTACCGGCTGGAGGTTTCGTCGCCGGGCATCGACCGGCCGCTCACGCGGCTGCAGGACTTCGCCGACTGGGCAGGGCACGAGGCGCGGATCACGCTGGCCGAGCCGATCGAGGGGCGCAAGCAGCTCACCGGCGATCTCGTCGGCGTCGAGGGCGACCAGATCACGATCGACGTGCGCAAGTTCCGCCAGATGACGGTGCCGTTCGCCGCCGTCGCCGACGCCAAGCTCACCATCACCGACAAGCTCCTCGCCGCCACCCAGCCGCTCGACTCGAGCGGGGCGGACGACATCATCGAAGTAGAAGGGTAACCTCATGGCCACTGCCGTTACCGCCAACCGCGCCGAGCTGATCGCGATCGCCGATTCGGTCGCGCGCGAGAAGCTGATCGACAAGGGCATCGTCATCGAGGCGATGGAGGACGCGATCCAGCGTGCCGCCCGCGCGCGCTATGGCGCCGAGAACGACATCCGCGCCAAGCTCGATCCCAACACCGGCGACCTGCGCCTGTGGCGCGTGGTCGAGGTGGTCGAGGCGGTCGACGATTATTTCAAGCAGGTCGACGTCGCCCAGGCGCAGAAGCTGCAGAAGGGCGCGGTCGTCGGCGACTATATCGTCGATCCGCTGCCGCCGATCGAGTTCGGTCGCATCGCCGCCCAGGCCGCCAAGCAGGTGATCTTCCAGAAGGTCCGCGACGCCGAGCGCGAGCGCCAGTTCGAGGAGTTCAAGGACCGCGTCGGCGAGATCATCACCGGCGTCGTCAAGCGCGTCGAGTTCGGTCACGTCGTGGTCGACCTGGGTCGCGCCGAGGGCGTGATCCGTCGCGACCAGCAGATCCCGCGCGAGGCGGTGCGCGTCGGCGACCGCACCCGCTCGCTGATCTTCAACGTCCGCCGCGAGAACCGCGGGCCGCAGATCTTTCTGTCCCGCGCGCACCCGGACTTCATGAAGAAGCTGTTCGCGCAGGAAGTGCCCGAGATCTACGACGGCATCATCGAGATCAAGGCCGCCGCCCGCGACCCGGGCTCGCGCGCGAAGATCGGCGTCATCAGCCGCGACAGCTCGATCGACCCGGTCGGCGCCTGCGTCGGCATGAAGGGCAGCCGCGTCCAGGCCGTCGTGCAGGAGATGCAGGGCGAGAAGATCGACATCATCCCCTGGTCGGAAGATACCGCGACCTTCGTCGTCAACGCGCTGCAGCCGGCGAACGTCAGCCGCGTCGTGATCGACGAGGAAGAGGATCGCATCGAGGTGGTGGTCCCCGACGACCAGCTCTCCCTGGCGATCGGCCGCCGCGGCCAGAACGTGCGGCTGGCGAGCCAGCTCACCGCCAAGGCGATCGACATCCTCACCGAGGCCGACGCGTCGGAGAAGCGCCAGAAGGAATTCGTCGAGCGCTCCGGCATGTTCGAGAGCGAGCTGGACGTCGACGAGACGCTGGCGCAGCTGCTGGTCGCCGAAGGCTTCGGCGCGCTGGAGGAAGTGGCCTATGTCGAGGTCGACGAGCTCGCCTCGATCGAGGGCTTCGACGAAGACCTTGCCGCCGAGCTGCAGAACCGTGCGCAGGAAGCGCTGGAGCGTCGCGAGGAAGCCAATCGCGAGGCACGCCGCGCGCTGGGCGTCGAGGACGCGCTCGCCGAGATGCCGTACCTGACCGAAGCGATGCTGGTCACGCTCGGTAAGGCGGGGATCAAGACGCTCGACGATCTGGCGGACCTCGCCACCGACGAGCTGGTCGAGAAGAAGCGCGCCGAGCCGCGCCGCCGCAACGACGACGCGCCCAAGCGGCCGGAGCCCAAGGGCGGCATCCTCGCCGAGTACGGGCTGTCGGACGAGCAGGGCAACGAGATCATCATGGCCGCGCGCGCCCACTGGTTCGACGACGAGGAAGCGCCGGCGGACGAGGCTCCGGCCGAAGCCGAGACGGGCGAGGAGGCCGAGGCCTGATGCCCTTCGTCGACATTCGCCTGGCCGGCGCCGCCTCGCGCGAGCAGAAGGCGGCGATTGTCGCCGACGTCACGCGTTCGCTGGTCGAGCGGCTGGGCAAGAGCCCGGCCGCCGTCCAGATCACCATCACCGAACTGTCGACCGAGAACTACGGTGCCGGCGGCCAGCTGATCGCGGACCGCGATGCTGCCCCCGGCGCGCAAGCGAGGGAGGACGCGCATGCGGAACCCTCGCAATGATGCCGCTTCGGTAACGCCGCGCGCCTCCGGGCACCGCGGACAGCGCAATCCTGCCACGCCCCGGCCTCCGCGCGAACCGCGCGACGGGCCGGAGCGCAGCTGCATCCTTACGCGCGAGACCGGCGCGCGCGGCGCGCTGGTGCGCCTGGCGCTGTCTCCGGACGGCGAGGTGCTGCCCGACGTCCATGCCAAGGCGCCCGGTCGCGGTGCGTGGATCGGCGTGGACCGGGTCGGCCTCGATGCGGCGATCGCCAAGGGGCGGCTGAAGGGTGCGCTGTCGCGTGCCTTCAAGACCCAGGCGATCGCGATTCCGGACGATCTTTCCGGCCGGATCGAGTCGGCGCTGCAGCGCGCGGCGCTCGACCGGCTTGGGCTCGAGTCCCGCTCGGGCAAGCTGGTGAGCGGCGGCGAGCGGATCGAGAAGGCCGCGCGCAGCGGCCAGCTCCACGCGCTGTTCCACGCCGCCGATGCCGGCGCCGACGGGGCCGGCAAGCTGGCCCAGGCATGGCGCGTCGGCTCCGATCGCGAAGGCAGCGGTGCCAAGGGGCTGGTATTGCCGGTCGGGCGCACCATATTGTCCTTGGCGCTGGGGCGCGAAAATGTGGTACATGTCGGCGTGACCGACGGACCAGCGGCCAGTCGGGTCGGCGAGGCGATCGCCCGGTGGCTGCACTTTATCGGACCCGTACCCTCCTCCGTGTCTTGCGAAACCGTTTCGCAGGGCGCATCGGCTGCCGGAACCTCGGCGGCTGCACAGACGACGACGAAGCAGGAACTTGAGTAACGCATGAGCGAGACGGACAACGACAAGCCGAAGCTGGGCGCGCGGGCACCGCTGGGGCTGAAGCGCACGGTGGAGACGGGCAAGGTGAAGCAGAGCTTCAGCCATGGCCGCTCCAACACCGTGGTCGTGGAGGTCAAGCGCCGCCGCGTGCTCGGCCGCCCCGGCGAGGAGCAGCAGCAGGCGGCCCCCGCCGCCGCGCCGACTCCGGCGCCCGAGGCTGCGGCCCCCGCGCCGGCAGCCCCGCGCACGCCTGCGCCGGCGCCGGCCGCGAACGCTGGCCTGTCGCGCCACGAGTTGCAGGCCAAGCTGCTGCGCGAGGCCGAGGAAGCGCGCATGACCGCGCTCGAGGAATCGCGCCGTCGCGACGAGCGTCTCCGCCAGGAGGCTGCCGGCCAGGAACAGCGCCGCGCCGAAGAGCGTCGCGCCGAAGCCGCTGCGCCCGCGCCGGAGCCGACGCCCGCGCCGGAGCCGACGCCCGCGCCGGAGCCGACGCCCGCACCGGCCCCCGCGCCCGTCGTCGAGGCCAAGGTCGAGACGCCTGCGCCCGAGCCCACGCCGGCACCCGAGCCGACGCCCGCGCCGGCCGAGGCCGCCGCTCCGGTCTCGGCTGCCCCGGCAGCGCCGACGCCTGCCGAGCCTGCACCCGCCGCCGCGGCACCGAGCACGCCCGCGCCCAAGCCGGCGGCGCCCGCCGCGCAGGCACAGCGCCGTCCGGCAGCAGCGTCGCGTTCGCCGCAGCAGCCGCAGCAGCCGATGACGGTGCAGTTCGATTCGTCGCTGCCCGCGCCGCGCCGGTTCACGCCGGTCCAGCGGCCCGAGATCCCCAAGCCGAAGCCCGAGCCCAAGCCGGCTCCGGCCGCAGCGACGCCGTCGGCAAGCCCGTCGTCGTCCGCACCCGCCAACCGCACCGGCGCACCGACGCCGCGGCGCAACGACTCGCCCAGCCGGCCCGCGCCCTCGCGAGACCGCAAGGGTGACGATCGCCGCCAGTCGGGCAAGCTCACGGTCACCCGTGCGCTGGGCGACGGCGATGGTGCACGCGCACGTTCGCTCGCGGCGCTGAAGCGCGCCCGCGAGAAGGAAAAGCGCCATTACGGCGGCCCGCGCGAGCCGCAGGCCAAGCAGGTGCGCGACGTGAAGGTGCCGGACGCGATCACCGTCCAGGAACTCGCCAACCGCATGGCCGAGAAGGGCGCCGACCTCGTCAAGACGCTGTTCAAGATGGGCATGCCCGTCACCATGACGCAGACGATCGACCAGGATACGGCCGAGCTGCTGGTGACCGAGTTCGGCCACAACATCGTCCGCGTGTCCGACGCCGACATCGACCTGGCGCTCGACACCACCGAGGATTCGGCCGATGCGCTCAAGCCGCGTCCGCCGGTGGTCACGATCATGGGCCATGTCGACCACGGCAAGACCTCGCTGCTCGACGCGATGCGCGGCACCGACGTGGTGCGTGGCGAGGCCGGCGGCATCACCCAGCACATCGGTGCGTATCAGGTGACGCTGAAGGACAAGTCGAAGATCACCTTCCTCGACACGCCGGGCCACGAGGCCTTTACCGAGATGCGGGCGCGCGGTGCCGACGTCACCGACATCGTCATCCTGGTGGTGGCGGCCGACGACGGGCTGATGCCGCAGACGATCGAGGCGATCAACCACACCAAGGCGTCGGGCAAGCCGATGATCGTGGCGATCAACAAGATCGACAAGCACGAGGCGAACGCCCAGCGCGTGCGCGAGCGTCTGCTCGAGCACAACGTCCAGGTCGAGGAGATGGGCGGCGAGACGCAGGACGTCGAAGTCTCCGCGCTCAAGAAGATCGGTCTCGACACGCTGATCGAGAAGATCCAGCTGCAGGCCGAGCTGCTCGAGCTGCAGGCCAACCCCGACCGCCAGGCCGAGGGTGCGGTGATCGAGGCGAAGCTCGACAAGGGCCGCGGCCCGGTCGCGACGATCCTCGTCAACCGCGGCACGCTCAAGGTCGGCGACGTGTTCGTCGTCGGCGCCGAGAGCGGCAAGGTCCGCGCGCTGATCGACGACAAAGGCCGTCAGGTGAAGCAGGCCGGGCCGGCGATGCCGGTCGAGGTTCTGGGCCTGTCGGGCGTGCCGATGGCCGGCGACCTGATGCAGGTCGTCGACAACGAGGCGCGTGCTCGCGAGGTCGCCGAATATCGCGCCGGCGTGATCCAGCAGAAGCGCACCACCAATGCGCCCGCGAGCCTGGAGAGCATGTTCTCCGCGCTCAAGGACAAGCAGGCGATCGAATATCCGCTGGTCGTCAAGGCCGACACCCAGGGCACCGTCGAGGCGATCGTCGGCTCGCTCAACAAGATCTCGACCGACGAGATCCGGGTGCGGATCCTGCATTCGGGCGTGGGCGGCATCACCGAGAGCGACGTGACGCTCGCCGGGGCTTCGGGGGCGCCGATCATCGGCTTCAACGTCCGTCCGAACAGCAAGGCGCGCGAGATCGCCGAGCGGAACAAGGTGGCGCTGAAGTATTACGACGTCATCTACGACCTGGTGGACGAGATCCGCGCCGGCATGGCGGGCGAGCTCGGGCCGGAGGCGTTCGAGACCGTCGTCGGCCGCGCCGAAATCCGCGAGGTCTTCTCCGCGGGCAAGACTGGCAAGGCCGCCGGTCTGCTGGTGGTCGAGGGTGCGATCCGCAAGGCGCTCAAGGCGCGCATCACGCGCAACGACGTCATCATCTACCAGGGCGAGATCGCCTCGCTCCGCCGGTTCAAGGACGATGTCGCCGAGGTTCGCGCGGGCCTGGAATGCGGTGTGACGTTCTCGCAGAACTTCACCGACATCAAGGCGGGCGACTTCCTCGAAACCTTCGAGGTCGAGATGCGCGAGCGCACGCTCTGAGAACCCGTGTCACCCCGGTCCCGAGCCGGGGTGACACGCCTTTTTTGCTAAGATTGCATCATGAAGAACGAACCGCAGGAACGCTCCGTCCGCACGCTCCGCGTGGGCGAGCAGGTGCGCCACATCCTGTCGGAAATCCTCCAGCGTGGCGACGTCCACGACGAGACGCTCGCCAGGCACATGGTGTCGGTGACCGAGGTGCGTATGTCGCCCGACCTGCGCCACGCGACCGTGTTCGTGAAGCCGCTGCTGGGCAAGGACGAGGAAGCGGTGCTCAAGGCACTGCGCACCAACACCGCGTATCTGCAGCGCGAGGTCGCCCACCGCGTGAAGATGAAATACGCGGCCAAGCTCAAGTTCCTGGCCGACGACAGCTTCGAGGAAGCGAGCCACATCGACGCGCTGCTGCGCGATCCCAAGGTGGCGCAGGATCTGGGCGACGGGGCCGACGGCGACGATTGACGCTGCAGCTGGTAAGACGCATCTTACCGGCATGGGCGCGCAAACCACCATGTCCGAAAAGGGCCAAATCGTTATCCCGAAAGACGTTCGGGAGGCGCTTGGTTTTTCGCCGGGGCAGCGGTTCGACGTGATCCAGACCGGCCGGGGCGTGCTGCTCCAACCGTCTGCCGTCAAGAGCGGCCGCAGCCGGGACGAGCTGCTCGGCGAAATTCGCAAGATCACCGCCAGCTACAGGGGGCCGGCGGTCTCGATTGACGAAATTAACGAAACCGTCTCGGCCGAATGGGCGAAGAGCGGACTGCGCGGCGACTGGTGAGGGCACTTGACACCAATGTCGTCCTGCGGCTGCTCGTCCCCGACGACCCAGAGCAAACCCGCCTTGCCGAGGCGCAGTTGAATGGGCCGGTGTTGTTGTCGCTCACGGTCCTGCTGGAAACTGCCTGGGTACTGCGCTCGCGCTACGGTTTCGCACGCGAGCAGATCGTGACGATCCTGACCTACCTGCTCGACCAGCCGCGGCTGGTCGCTGAAGCGGCCGACCAGCTTCCTTGGGCGCTCGACAGCTATGCCCGGGGCGGCGATCTCGCCGACCTGCTCCATCTCGTCGCCGCGCGGGGCGCGGACGCCTTTGTCACCTTCGACCGCGGCATTGCGCCAGCGGCAGGCGCGAACAGTCCCCTTCCCGTCGAGACCCTCGCCTGATGGCCAAACTCTATTTCTACTACGCCTCGATGAACGCGGGAAAGTCGACCACGTTGTTGCAAGCCGACTTCAACTATCGCGAGCGCGGGCTCACCACGCTGCTGTTCACCGCGGCGCTCGACGATCGGGCGGGGGCGGGGACGATCGGATCGCGGATCGGCCTTTCGGCACCCGCCGCGATGTTCGACGCGGCGACCGACCTTCATGCCGCCGTCGCGGCCGAGCGGCAGCCGGTCGGCTGCGTGCTGGTGGACGAGGCGCAGTTCCTGTCGGCGGAGCAGGTCGACCAACTCGCGCGGGTCGCCGACGAGCTGAACGTGCCGGTGCTCGCCTATGGCCTGCGCACCGACTTCCAGGGCGTGCTGTTCCCGGGCTCGGCGCGGCTGCTCGCGATCGCCGACGCGCTGGTGGAGATCAAGTCGGTGTGCGTGTGCGGGCGCAAGGCGACCATGAACCTGCGCGTCGACGCGCAAGGTCGTGCGGTCACCCAGGGCGCCCAAACCGAGATCGGCGGCAACGACCGCTACCTCGCGCTGTGCCGCAAGCATTTCTGCGAGGCGATGCGGGGGTAGGCGCTTCAGTCGCGCGCCGCGCGACCTCGCACGACCTCTGCGACCGCCTTGGCGCGTTCGGGTTCGTCGCACGTCTTGCGCACGAACGCGTCCCGCGAACCGGCGAGGTCCACGCAGGCGAAGGTCGCCTGCTGGCTGGGGATCATGTCGAGCGGTTCCGCGCTCGCGTCATGCCGGGCGATGACCACCGCGAGCTGTTCGAGATAGGCAGCCGGGCTGTCGTCCTGCGCCAGTCCCACGGCGCTGGCGAGCGCGCGGGTGCGGAAGCGCTCGGCCCGTCCGAACGCCTCCATCTCTCGAAGGGTATTGGCCGCGCGCGCTTCCAACCAGGCGCGTTCCAGCTGCGGCACTTGCGTGGGGAGCCGGTCGACCCGTTCCACGAACGTCTGCTGATATCGCGCCGCCTGCCGCTGCAGGTCGGGCATGCCCGTGTCGTCTCCAGTACCGGGGCGCACTTCCCAGATAGCGCGCATCAGCAGGCTGAGCGACTGCTCCGGCGGCCGCCCGAGTTGGTCGGCGAGCCAGAAGGCGCGGTAGTAGACCGTTTCTCCAAGGATCGCACGATAGCGTTCGGAGGCAATCAGCGGCGTCAGCCGCGCGATATCCTTCGCGTCGAACTCGTCAAAGATCACCAGGTGGTTGGTCGGGCATTCCGGGATCGGCAGCGGAAAGGGTAGGTAGCTATAAGGCTTGCCGTCGGGACGCTGGCCGTAGGTGCTGTAGCTTCCCGCCTGCCAAGCCGAGAACCGTTCGCCGCCGATCGGACAAACCTGTTCGGTGGGGCCGCCGTGCAACGGGGGCGGCGGCGGGGGCGATTGCGTCTGCAGCGCCGCCAGTAGCAGCATGGTCCATCCCATCGTCCGTCTCCCTGCCGAAATCGCACCAGCCTATCGGCGACGTCAGGGTGCGCAAGCGGACTTGGCGATCTAGCGGCCTTGCGGCAGGTCCCCCGCATCGCCACTGACACAGGCATCATGGACATCGCACAAATCGTCTGGACCATCGCCGTGTGGCTCGTGCCGCTGGTGATCGCCATCGTCTTCCACGAGGTCGCGCACGGCGTGGTCGCCAACTGGCTCGGCGATCCGACCGCGGCCGAGCAGCGGCGGCTGACCTTCAATCCCGTCCGACACGCCGACCCGATCGGCACCGTCGCGCTGCCGCTGGTGCTCGCCGTCTCCGGCGCGCCGGTGTTCGGCTGGGCCAAGCCGGTGCCGGTCGACGCGCGGCGGCTGCGCAATCCGCGCTGGCACATGGTGCTGGTGGCGCTGGCCGGGCCGGGCATCAACCTGCTGCTGGCGCTCACCGCCGCGCTGCTGATCGCGGTGGTGTCGACCGTCACCGGCGGCGAGGCGGGGATCGTCAGCCGGTTCCTCGTCAGCAACCTGATCAACTTCGTGCTGATCAACCTCTTCCTCGCGGTGTTCAACCTGCTGCCGGTGCCGCCGTTCGACGGCGGGCACGTCGTGGAGGGGCTGCTGCCGCGCCCGCTCGCCCATCGCTACGCGCAGCTCGGGCGCTTCGGCATCCCGGTGCTGCTGCTCCTCTTGCTGGTGCTGCCGATGCTGTCGCCGCAGCTGAACGTGGTCGAGCGCGTGGTGTCGCCGATCGTGTTCGGCCTCGCCGAGGCGCTGCTGCGGCTCGTCGGGCTGGGGGGCTAAGGTGCACGGCTGGATCCTGCTCGACAAGCCGCTGGGGCTCGGCTCGACCCAAGGCGTGAGCGCGGTCAAGCGCGCGCTGCGCGACGGCGGCTATGGCAAGTTCAAGGTCGGCCACGGCGGCACGCTCGATCCGCTCGCGACCGGCGTGCTGCCGATCGCGCTGGGGGAGGCGACCAAGCTCGCTGGGCGGATGCTCGACAGCGACAAGGTCTATGAGTTTACCGTCCAGTTCGGCACGCAGACCAACACGCTCGATCGCGAGGGAGCAGTGATCGCGACTTCGGACGTGCGCCCGACCCGTGCCGCGCTCGACGCGGTGCTGGGGCGCTTCACCGGCCCGATCGCGCAGGTGCCGCCGGCCTATTCGGCGCTCAAGGTCAACGGGCAGCGCGCCTACGACCTTGCGCGTGCGGGCGAGGAGGTGACGCTGAAGAGCCGCGACGTCACCATCCATGCGCTGACGGTCGCGGAAGCTGCCGGCGAGGGAGCGCTGGAAAAGGCCACCCTTACCGCCCATGTGTCGAAAGGCACCTATATCCGCAGCCTGGCGCGCGACATCGCGCTGGCGCTGGGCAGCGTCGGCCATGTGACGATGCTGCGGCGGGTAAAGGCGGGGCCGTTCGGGCTCGACGGCGCCATTTCGCTGGACAAATTGGCGGAACTCGGTAAGGGCCACGCGCTTGCGCAAGCGCTTCTGCCTTTGAGGGCGGGGCTGGACGACATCCCGGCTCTTTCCCTCACCCCCGACCAGGCAGGGCGGCTCCGACAGGGGCAGCAGTTGGTCGGGATCGCCGCTGACGATGGCCAGGCCTTTGCGACGCTGGACGAGGTTCCGGTCGCGCTGGTCGAGGTCGAGCACGGGGTCGCCCGTGTCGTTCGCGGTTTCAACCTCGAATAGAAAGGACGACGATGTCGATCACCCAGGAGCGCAAGGAAGCGCTGATCAAGGACCACGCCCGCGAGAGCGGCGACACCGGCAGCCCCGAGGTCCAGGTCGCGATCCTGACCGAGCGGATTTCCAACCTGACCGAGCACTTCAAGACCCACGCGAAGGACAACCATTCGCGCCGCGGTCTGCTGATGCTGGTCAACAAGCGTCGTTCGCTGCTCGACTACCTCCGCAAGAAGGATGCCGAGCGCTACACCGCGCTGATCGCGAAGCTGGGTCTTCGCAAGTAAGGAACGGCGCCCCGCGGGGCGCCGTTTTCTTATTCCGGCCAAGCCCGGTATAGGAGGCAGGCGGCCGCCCCGGCCGCAACGGATTTCCTCCGGTTTTCGCCCGTTCGGGCATGCCGGAGCAAGCAGGGTCGAGCGCAATCCGGCGACTTGGCCCCGGGCCGAAACGGTCCACCCCTGCGGGCACGTACCCGCAAGCTGCCCCGGCAGGCATCGGGCCGCCGGAGTGAAGGAAACGACATGTTCGATATCAAGAAGACCAGCATCGAGTGGGGCGGCAAGACGCTGACGCTCGAGACGGGCCGCGTCGCCCGCCAGGCCGATGGCGCGGTGATCGCGACCCTCGGCGAAACGGTGGTGCTGTGCGCCGTGACCGCCGCGCGTTCGGTGAAGGAAGGGCAGGACTTCTTCCCGCTGACCGTCCACTATCAGGAGAAGTATTCGGCCGCGGGTCGCATCCCCGGCGGCTTCTTCAAGCGCGAGCGTGGCGCGACCGAGAAGGAAACGCTGACCAGCCGCCTGATCGACCGTCCGATCCGCCCGCTGTTCCCGGAAGGCTTCTACAACGAGATCAACGTCATCGCTCAGGTGCTGAGCTATGACGGCGAGAACGAGCCCGACATCCTGGCGATGATCGCCGCGTCGGCCGCGCTGACGATCTCGGGCGTGCCGTTCATGGGCCCGATCGGCGCGGCCCGCGTCGGCTACCAGGACGGCGAGTACGTCCTCAACCCGACGCTGGAGCAGACCAAGGCGGGCGAGCTCGACCTGGTCGTCGCCGCCACCGGCAACGCGGTGATGATGGTCGAATCCGAAGCCAAGGAGCTGTCGGAAGAGGTCATGCTGGGCGCCGTTGTGTTCGCGCATGACGCGTCGAAGAAGATCGTCGACGCGATCATCGACCTCGCCGAGCAGGCCGCCAAGGACCCCTGGGAGCTGACCCCGGTCGCCGACCAATCGGCCCAGAAGAAGAAGCTCAAGGACCTGATCGGCGCCGACCTCGCCGCCGCCTACAAGCTGACCGCCAAGCAGGACCGCCAGAATGCGATCAACGCCGCCCGCACCAAGGCGCGCGACGCGTTCGCCGACCTGAAGGAGAGCGATCCCGCGCAGTATCTCGGCGTCCTCAAGCTCGTGAAGAAGCTCGAGGCCGAGGTGGTCCGCACCGCGATCCTGAAGGACGGCCGCCGCATCGACGGTCGCGACACCAAGACGGTGCGTCCGATCGAGGCGATGGTGCACTTCCTGCCGCGCGCGCACGGCTCGGCGCTGTTCACCCGCGGCGAAACCCAGGCGATCTGCTCGACCACGCTCGGCACCAAGGACGCCGAGCAGATGATCGACGGGCTGAACGGGCTCCACTACGAGCACTTCATGCTGCACTACAACTTCCCGCCCTATTCGGTCGGTGAAGTGGGCCGCTTCGGCGCGCCGGGCCGTCGCGAAGTCGGCCACGGCAAGCTCGCCTGGCGCGCGCTGCACCCGGTGCTGCCGTCGAAGGACGAGTTCCCCTACACGATCCGCGTTCTGTCCGACATCACCGAGTCCAACGGCTCGTCGTCGATGGCGACGGTGTGCGGCGGCTCGCTGTCGATGATGGACGCGGGCGTGCCGCTCAAGCGTCCGGTCTCGGGCATCGCGATGGGCCTGATCCTGGAGGGCAAGGACTTCGCCGTGATCTCCGACATCCTCGGCGACGAGGATCACCTCGGCGACATGGACTTCAAGGTGGCGGGCACGTCCGAGGGCATCACCAGCCTTCAGATGGACATCAAGATCGCCGGCATCACTGAGGAGATCATGAAGGTCGCGCTGGCCCAGGCCAAGGACGGCCGTGCGCACATCCTGGGCGAGATGAACAAGGCGCTGGGCGAGACCCGCACCGAGCTCAGCGCCCACGCCCCGCGCATCGAGACCTTCACGATCGACAAGTCGAAGATCCGCGACGTCATCGGCACCGGCGGCAAGGTGATCCGCGAGATCGTCGCCACCACCGGCGCCAAGGTCGACATCGACGACGAGGGCGTCATCAAGGTGTCGTCGTCCGACACCGCGCAGATCGAAGCCGCGATCAACTGGATCAAGGGCATCGTCGAAGAGGCCGAGGTCGGCAAGATCTACACCGGCAAGGTCGTCAACATCGTCGACTTCGGTGCGTTCGTGAACTTCATGGGTGGCAAGGACGGTCTCGTCCACGTCTCCGAGATGAAGAACGAGCGCGTCGAGAAGCCGGGCGACGTCGTCACCGAAGGCCAGGAAGTGAAGGTCAAGGTGCTCGAGGTCGACCAGCGCGGCAAGGTCCGCCTGTCGATGCGCGTCGTCGACCAGGAGACCGGCGCCGAGCTGGAGGACACCCGTCCGGCGCGCGAACCGCGCGGCGAGCGTGGCGATCGCGGTCCGCGCGGGGACCGTGGCGACCGCGGTGATCGTGGCGATCGTGGCCCGCGCCGCGAGGGTGGCGATCGCGGCCCGCGCCGCGACCGTGGTCCCCGCCGCGAGCGTTCGGAAGGCGATGCCGGCAAGGGCGGCGAGGACGGTGGCGACATCGGCCTGCCGTCGTTCATCACCGACAACTGATCGTTCGATCGATCCGCTAGGAAAGGGGGGCCGCGGCGACGCGGGCCCCCTTTTTGGTGCCGGAAGCCAACAGGGTAGCCGTCGCGCCGCGATTGCGTCGCGGCCCGACCTCGGGCACAAGCGAACAAAACGGGGGTAGGCGAGACGATGCCGATTCAGCGGGCGCCGGAGGGGGCGGCCGGACGCCTGATCCAGCGGTTGCCGATCGCGGTCGACCGGCCCGGGCTGGCGCTGGCGTGCACGCTGGCGTGCGTCGCGGCGGGCTTCGTCGTGCGCTGGCTCGCCGACTCGCTGCTGCCGCCGGGCTTTCCCTATGTCAGCTTTTTCCCGGTCGTGATCCTCACCTCGTTCCTGTTCGGCGTGCGGATGGGGACGATCGCCGCGGTGCTGTGCGGGCTGCTCGCCTGGTATTTCTTCATTCCGCCGTACCACACGCTGACGCTGACCGGCGGCTCGACGGTCGCGCTGCTGTTCTACGTCTTCGTGGTCGCGACCGATATCGCGCTCGTCCACTGGATGCAGCACGCCAACCGCAACTTGGCGCGCGAGCGCGAGCTCAGCCGGGCGCTCGCCGACACCCGCGAGCTGCTGTTCAACGAACTGCAGCATCGCGTGTCGAACAACCTGCAGGTCGCAGCCGGCCTGTTGTCGGTGCAGAAGCGGCAGGTGAGCGACGCCGCCGCGCGCGCCGCGCTGGACGAAGCCTCGCGCCGGTTGGCGCTGATCGGGCGCATCAGCCGCCAGCTCTACGACGCCGGGGGAGCCACCCGGAAGATGCGCGAGTTCCTCGAACCGCTGTGTGCCGACGTGGTCGAGGCGAGCGGACGCACCGGCATCCGCTGCACGATCAACGTCGCCGAGGACGCGCCGCTCTCCTCCGACGCGGCGGTGCCGCTGGCGCTGATCGTCGCCGAGGCGATGGCCAATGCGATCGAGCACGGCTTCCGCGATCGCGACGCCGGCCACATCGAGGTGCATCTGGCGCGCAACGGCGAGGACATGGTGACGGTGGAGGTCCGCGACGACGGCCACGGCGTGCCGGAGGGCTTCTCGATCGAAGCGTCGGACAGCCTGGGGCTGCGGATCGCGACGATGCTGGCGGGGCAGCTCAACGGCAGCTTCGACCTGATCGGCGGCAAGGGCACCATCGCGCGGCTCGTGCTGCCGGCGTAAGAGGGCGGGCAGCGCGCGCGCCATCCGTCATGCCGACGAAGGTCCACATCCGGACACGCCGCGCTCGCGCTGCCTGATCTCACGCTGCCCGTCAGGAACCTGCTGAGCGCCGAACGTCGAAAGGGAAGTGGGGAGCTTCTGTTGCCCGGTGCTCCCCGTACCGCTGGAATCCGCTTCTGTTGCCCGGTGCGGTCCAACCGCGCTATTTTGGAGTAACCTTAGGCCGTTAGGCCGTCGGGTTACGCCGCAATCGCGAGTGCTTCGTTATCGTTGGCACTTGTGTAATGGGCCGTTGCGGTGGTCCCATTCCGAGCGAAAACAGCGCCTTTCAACACACGTCGATCCTGGTTCGGCCCCGTCAGGACCGGCCTGAAAGACCGGTTCTGGTGGAGCCGCCGGGTACTGCCCCCGGGTCCGCTGCGCCTAGTCTACGCCGCAGTTTATCGCCATATCCGGCCGAAGCCGGCACCGACCCATATAAGCGGTTGGTTTCCGCAATAAAAGGCCATGCCGGTCTTTTCATGGCCACAAAGCGCTGGCATGGGCTGCCCCAACATGTTGACCCAGCGTTCACGATATGCGCTGCGCGCGATGTTGTTCCTGGCTGCCCAACCTCCGAGCGTCGCACCCACTCCGATGCACCGGATCGCGGCCGGGGCGAACGTTCCGCGCAAGTTCCTGGAGCTGATCCTGGCGGATCTGCGCGAGGCGGGATTCCTGCTGTCGACGCGCGGCAAGGCCGGCGGCTACCGACTCGCCCGCGCCACCCACCTGATCTCGCTGGGCGAGATCATCCGCGTGATCGAGGGGCCGCTGGCGCTGGTGCCCTGCGTCAGCCGTACCGCCTATCGTCCGTGCGGCGACTGCAAGGACGAGGCGGCGTGCGCGATCCGCATCGCGATGGCGCGGGTCCGCGACGAAACCGCGCGGATTCTCGACGGCACCAGCCTGGCCGATGCCACCGCCGAGGACCTCGCCGCGGCGTAATGCGGCGCGCCGCCGGGGCGACGCGCCCGCGGCTCAGCCGGCCTTCATCGCCTCCAGCAGACGCTTGACCTCCTGGGAGCGGCCGCGCGGCAGGATCAGGATGTCGTCGCCGCTCGCGACGACGATCAGGTCCTTCACCCCGACCATCGAGATCCGCGCGCTGTCGCTGCGCACCAGACAGCCGCTGGTCTCGATCATCACCACTTCGCCGCCGCAGACGTTGTCGTCGGCATCGCGCGTGCTGATCGCGTGCAGCGCATCCCAGCTGCCGACGTCGCTCCAGCCCATCGCCACCGGCACCACCGCGACGCGCTCGGCCTTTTCCATCACCGCATAGTCGATCGATTCGGCGGGAGACGCGGCAAAGGCGTCGGCGTCCGGATAGACGCGCTTGCCCTCGCGACGGGCCTGACCCATCGCGGTCTCCGCGGCGTCCCGCATTTCGGACGCGTGGGTGCCGAGTGCGTCCAGATACATGTCGGCGCGGAACAGGAAGATGCCGCCGTTCCAGGCGTGGTTGCCGTCCGCCAGCATCGCCTCGGCACGATCGCGCGGCGGCTTCTCGACGAACCGTTCGACGCGGTGCGCGCCCGGCGCGATCTCATCACCGACCTTGATCCAGCCATAGCCGGTCTCCGGCGAGTCCGGCGCGATGCCGAAGGTCACCAGCCAGCCCTCGGCAACCAGCGGCAGCGCCGCCTCGATCGCGGCATGGAAGGCGGCGACGTCGGCGATGACGTGATCGGACGGCATCACCAGCAGCGGCGTGGCGTCGCCGCCCGCTGCGACCGCGGCGAGTGCGATCGCCGGAGCGGTGTTGCGGCCCTCGGGCTCGAGCACCAGCGCCTGCGCCGCCGCACCGATGTGGCCGAGCTGTTCCTCGATTTCCTGCGCGTGCGCGGCGTTGGCGACGACGATCGGCGCACCGAACCGCGGCCCCGACGCGCGGCGCGCGGTGAGCTGGAGCATCGTCTCCTCCGCGGTCAGCGACAGCAGTTGCTTGGGCCGCTCGCGTGTCGAGATCGGCCACAGCCGGGTCCCCGACCCTCCCGACAGGATGACGGGCACGATCGTGGGTTCGGACGGCATCTGGCGCTTCTCCAACGGAGGGGCGATCCACAGGAACGGGATCTTGATCTAGGTAGCTGCCGCGCACAACGCTCGGACGGCGCGTGCGTTCAGCTTTTCTTCGCGAATTATTGTACAGGATAGGTGTCGGCGGGGTTTACACGTCCGGCGAGGAAACCAGACGTCATGATCAGGCTGTTCAAGCACTATATTCCCTATGCCGTGCTGCTGCTCGGGCTGCTCGACGTCGTGCTGCTGATGGTGGCCGCCGAGCTGGGGTGGATCGTGCGCGCGGCGCAGATCGACATGCTGGTCGAGCCGATCGGAAACCGGGTGCCCCAGCTGCTGAGCTTCGCGGCGTCGCTGGAGCTCGCAATGATCGCGGTCGGGGTCTATGGGGCCGAATCGCTCCAGTCGCTGCGCTTCGCCGCGGCGCGGCTGCTGGTTGCGATCTCGCTGGGCGTGATCGTGCTCGCGCTGCTGTTCTTCCTGGTGCCGGCGATCACCTTCTGGCGCTCCAACCTGCTCTACGCGATGGGCTTCGCCACGGTGCTGCTGCTGCTGCTGCGCATCCTGGCCGGCAAGACGCTGGGCGGGCAGGTGTTCAAGCGCCGAGTGGTGGTGCTGGGCGCGGGCGCGCGCGCGGCGCGGCTCAAGGCGCTGTCGCGCACGCCCGGCGCGGCCTTCGTCGTCGTCGGCTATGTCGCGATGGTCGAAGCCAAGCAGGTCATCCCGGAAGCGATCGCGCGCGACGCGATCCACAACCTCGCCGACCATGTCGTGCTGCTCAACGCGAGCGAGGTGGTGCTGGCGCTGGAGGAGCGGCGCAACGCGCTGCCGCTCAAGGACCTGCTGCGGATCAAGACCACCGGCGTCCACGTCAACGAGCTGTCGACCTTCCTCGAGCGCGAGACCGGCCGCGTCGATCTCGACACCGTCAACCCGTCGTGGCTGATCTTTTCCGATGGATTCTCGTCGGGACGTGCCTTTTCCAGCATGTTCAAGCGGCTGTTCGACGTCACCGTCAGCCTGGTGCTGCTGGTGCTGATGCTGCCGCTGCTGGTGCTCGCGGCGGCAGCCATCAAGGTCGACAGCCGCGGGCCGGTCTTCTACCGCCAGCGCCGCATCGGCCTCTACAGCCTGGGGTTCGACATCGTGAAGCTCCGCTCGATGCGCGTCGATGCGGAGGTTGCCGGCACGGCGGTTTGGGCCGAGAAGGACGACCCGCGCATCACCCGCGTCGGCCGCGTGCTGCGCAAGCTGCGGATCGACGAGCTGCCCCAGTGCTGGAGCGTGCTCAAGGGCGAGATGAGCTTCGTCGGCCCGCGGCCCGAACGCCCGCAGTTCGTCGAGGATCTCGAGCAGCAGCTCCCCTATTACGCCGAGCGTCACATGGTGAAGCCGGGGATCACCGGCTGGGCGCAGATCAACTATCCCTATGGCGCGTCGATCGAGGATGCGCGGCAGAAGCTCGAATACGACCTCTACTACGCCAAGAACTACTCGCCCTTCCTCGACCTGCTGATCCTTTTGCAGACGGTGCGCGTGGTGATCTGGCCGGAGGGTGCGCGCTGACATGCTGCCCGGCCTGATCCTGTGGAGCCACGCGCTTGCCGCGCTGCTGTTCGGGATGCTGGCGGCCTGGGCGGTGCGCAGCCACGAGCTGCCGCGGACGATCCGCGCGAGCTTCGCGGCGGCGCTCGGGCTGACCGCGCTGTGGGCGCTGGCGGTGGCGGGGATCGGCGCGGCCGAGCCGGTGACCATCGTGGTCGAGGCATTGCGCGATCTCGGCTGGCTGGGCGCGATGCTGGTGCTCCACCGCTCGGGCGGGGCACGCTACCTGACGCTGCCGCTCGCCTATGCCGCGGTCGCGCTGGCGGTGGTGCTGCAGGGCGCGCTGCAGCTGATGGTGGCGGACGCGCAGGCACCGGCCTTCGACGGGCTGATCCGCGTCGCGTTGCTGATGCGCGCGCTGGCGGCGGCGGGAGGGCTGGTGCTGCTCTACGGCCTCAGCTCCGGGCTCGGCCGCTCGGGCATGCGGCTTGCGATGACCGCGATCGGCGCGCTGTGGCTGATCGACGTCAACCTGGGCGCCATCGGCTATCTGGCGGGCGAGGCGCCGCGCGAGTTCCAGACGATGCGCGGTCTGGCGCTGGCGGCGCTCGCCGGCGTGATCGCGCTCGCCTTTCATCGCAGCGACGGGCGGGCGCTGCGCGTATCGCGCACCGCGACGCTGCATCTGCTGTCGGTGCTGGGGCTGGTCGGCTACGTCCTCGCGATGGTCGCGGGCAACAGCCTGCTGGCCGCGGTCGCCGGCAGCCAGGCGCGGCTGCTCCAGACCGCCTTCGTGTTCGGATCGACCGCGGCGGTGCTGACGCTGATGTCCTCGCCGTGGCTGCGCGCCTGGCTGCGGGTCAAGCTCAGCAAGCACCTGTTCCAGCACCGCTACGACTATCGCGTCGAATGGGCGCGCTTCACCGAGACGCTGGGCCGCCCCCAGGGTGCCGCACCGCTCGCCGAGCGCGTGGTCAAGGCGATCGCCGACCTCACCCAATCGCCTGCCGGCATGCTGCTGATCGCCCGCGACGACGGGCTCGAGCGCGCCGCCGGGTGGAACTGGCCCGCCGACGCCGCCGAACCGGACTCCGCGGCCGCGCTCGCGCAGCATCTGGCGGGGACCGGCCGGCTGATCGAGCTCGACGCGGTCCGCAATGCCACCGCCGACACCGCGGACGCGGCGGCGGTGCCGGCCTGGATGCTCGCGTCGCCCGACGCCTGGGTGGTCGTGCCGCTGCCGCATCTGGGACAGCTGGTCGGCGCGATCCTGCTCGCGCGGCCGCCGCTCGATCGCGCGCTCGACTGGGAGGATTTCGACCTGCTCAAGATCGCGGGTCGCCAGGTCGCGAGCTACCTCGCCGAGGCGCGCGCGACCGAGGCGCTGCTGGAGGCGCAGCGCTTCGACGAGTTCAACCGCCGCTTCGCCTTCATCCTCCACGATCTCAAGAATCTGGTCAGCCAGTTGAGCCTCGTCGCGCGCAATGCCGAGCGGCACGCCGACAATCCGGCGTTCCGCGCCGACATGGTCGCGACGCTGCAGGAATCGTCGGGGCGGATGCGCGACCTGCTCGCACGGCTGGCGCAGCGCCAGCCGACGCCGGCCGGCGTCGCATGCCCGCTCGATCTGGGGGCGGTGGCGCGTGGGCTCGCCGACGCGCGGCGGGCGCAGCATCCGGTGGTGGTCGATGCCGGCGCCGCGGTGTTCGCACTGGTCGATGCGCCGCGGCTGGAGCAGCTGCTCGACCATCTCGTCCAGAACGCGATCGAGGCGAGCGCGCCGGGACGCGCGGTGACGCTGCGAATCGCAGGGTTGGGGGAGATGGCGGCAATCGAGGTCGTCGACCACGGCCACGGCATGTCGCCCGCCTTCGTCCGCGAGCGGCTGTTCAAGCCGTTCGTCTCGTCCAAGCCCGAGGGGTTCGGCATCGGCGCCTACGAAGCGAGCCTGCTGGCGCAGGCGATGGGCGGCCGGATCGAGGTGAGCAGCCGCGAGGGCGAAGGCTCGACCTTCCGCGTGCTGCTGCCGCGTTCGCCCGCAACGACTCTGGAGGAAGCGGCATGACCACCGATCCGCAGCGGCTGCTGATCGTGGAGGACGACCTGGGCCTCCAGCGGCAGCTGCGCTGGGCCTATGAAGGCTATGCCATCACCGCGGTCGGCGACCGTCAGGCGGCGCTCGCGGCGCTGCGTGCGGAAGAGCCTGCGGTGGTGACGCTCGACCTCGGCCTCCCGCCGGACCCGGACGGCACCAGCGAGGGGTTTGCGACGCTGGAGGCGATGCTGGCGCTCAAGCCCGACACCAAGATCGTCGTCGCGTCCGGCCACGGCGCGCACGAAAGCGCGCTGAAGGCGATCGCGATGGGCGCGTTCGATTTCTACTCCAAGCCGATCGACATCGACACGCTGGGGCTGATCGTCGCGCGCGCCTTCCACGTCCATGCGCTGGAGGCGGAAAACCGCCGGCTGGCCGCGCGCATCGAGGGGGAAACGGCGCTGGGCGGGATGCTCACCGCCGCGCCGGAGATGCTCAAGGTGACGCGGACGATCGAGCGCGCCGCGCCGGCCGACGTGTCGGTGCTGCTGCTCGGCGCCTCGGGCACGGGCAAGGAACTGCTCGCGCGCGGCCTCCACGATGCGAGCCCCCGGAAGCAAGGCGCGTTCGTCGCGATCAACTGCGCGGCGATCCCGGAGACGCTGCTCGAAAGCGAGCTGTTCGGGCACGAGAAGGGCGCGTTCACCGGCGCGATCAAGACCACCGCCGGGAAGATCGAGAGCGCGCAGGGCGGGACGCTGTTCCTGGACGAGATCGGCGACGTGCCGCTGGCGCTGCAGGTGAAGCTGCTGCGCTTCTTGCAGGAACGCGTGATCGAGCGGATCGGCGGCCGCAAGCCGATCGCGGTGGACACGCGCATCGTCTGCGCGACCCATCAGGATCTCGACGCGATGGTCGCCGACGGGCGGTTCCGGGAGGACCTGTATTACCGGTTGGCCGAGATCGTGGTCCGCATCCCGTCGCTCGCCGAGCGGCCGGGCGACGCCGGGCTGCTCGCGCGGCACTTCCTGCGCCGCGCCGCGCGGCAGATGAACGCGGGGGTGAAAGGCTTCGCGCCCGACGCGCTGGCCGCGATCGACGCCTGGGGCTGGCCCGGCAACGTGCGCGAGCTGGAAAACCGGGTGAAGCGCGCGGTCATCATGGCCGACGGCAAGCAGATCACCGCCGCCGACCTCGACCTGGACGAGGGCGCGGCCGAGCCGATCAACCTGAAGGCGATCCGCGAACAGGCCGACCGCCGCGCGATCCGCCACGCGCTGGCGCGGGCGCAGGGCAACATCTCCGGCACCGCCCGCCTGCTGGGGATCAGCCGACCGACGCTCTACGACCTGATGAAGGCATACGACCTGCAGCCGTGAGGGGCGTCGCTGGGGGGAGCCTTCGCCTCATCCGCCGTCATGCTGACGAAGGTCAGCATCCAGACACGCTGCGCTCGCGCATTCTGCCGGAACGGCAAGGGATCCTGACTTCCGTCAGGATGACGAGATGAGGACACGGCGGCGCACCTGTCTCCGCCGCTTGCCCGACGTGGCCGGCGGCGGGTAGCGCAGGCAGCATGGACGCACCGACCGACACGCTCGCCCGCATCGCCGCCGCGCTCGAACGCCTTGCGCCGCCGCCGCCGCCTGCGGCCGACCCGCTCGCAAATCCGGCCTATCTGTGGGACGGGACGGTGCTGAAGGCGGCGCGGGCGTTCGATCCGCTGCCGCTCGACCTGCTGTCGGGCATGGACGCGCAGAAGCTGGCGTTCGTCGCTAACCTCCGACGGCTGGCCGATGGCGTCGCCGCGCAGGACGTGCTGCTGTGGGGCGCGCGCGGCACCGGCAAGTCGGCGCTGGTGAAGAGCGCGGTCGCCGCGGTGCAGGCGGAGGGCGCCGCGCTCGCGCTGGTCGAGGTGGTGACGCCGCGGCTGGAGACGCTGCCCCAGCTGTTCGCCGCGATCGCGGGCGCCGACCGCGCTTTTGCGATCTTCCTCGACGACCTCGGCTTCGAGCATCCGGGCGAGGCGCGCGCGCTGCGCTCGCTGCTGCAAGGGGGGGCGGAGGCGCGGCCGGCCAATGCGCGGCTGGTGGTGACCTCCAACCGCCGCCACCTGATGCCCCGCGACCTCGCCGAACAGGCGAGCGCGATCAACCCGCGCGATTCGGTCGACGATAGCCTTGCGCTCGCCGACCGCTTCGGGCTGAGCCTGGGATTCCACGTCGTCGACCAGGACGCGTATCTGGCGATCGTCGCCGGCTATTGCGCGGCGCACGACCTGCCGTTCGACGCGGGGGATGCGGTCGGGTGGGCGACCCGGCGCGGCAGCCGCTCGGGGCGGGTGGCGTGGCAGTATGTCACCGACCTGGCGGGGCGCCACGGGCGGGCGCTGTAGATTGGATGGGAGCGGCGGCTTCTACGGCTGCCCCGCCAAGTGAAACCGGGCGCTCCGCGAACCCGCACGAGAGCCTCGACCCGTCTTCATCATGCTGACGGAAGTCAGCATCCAGACACGCAACGCCCCTGCTTCAGGCGGAGCGGCAATGGATCCTGACTTCCGTCAGGATGACGGAAGGAAGGGTTGGCGTCTTCATCGCAGAAAGTCTGCGGTCGCCGAGGATGAGCCTTTCGATTCGGGCGGGCTTGTTCGACCGAGCGTCCGGTCAGCTGCGACACCGTGCTCCTGCATCCGCAGGAGCGCGAATCACCCCGCCAGCGCTTCGGCCTGTTCGGCGAGCTCCAGCCAGCGTTCCTCCGCCGCGTCCTTGTCGGCGCGCGCCTTGGCGACGGCGGCCATCAGCGCGTCGAACTTCTTGGGGTCGCGCGCATAGAGATCGGCGTCGGCGAGCGCGGCCTCGTCGCGGGCGATCGCCTGCTCCAGCTTCTCGATCTCGCCGGGCAGCAGGTCGTAGTCGCGCTGGTCCTTGTAGCTGAGCTTGGTGGGCTTGGTCCGCACTGGCTCGGCCGCGACCGCCTTCGCCTTCCGCGGCTCGGCCTTCGGCTTGCGGCGCGCTTCCCAGTCGGCGTAGCCGCCTACCACCACGTCGACCGTGCCCGATCCGTCGAGCCCCAGCGTCACCGTCACCGTGCGGTCGAGGAAATCGCGATCGTGGCTGACGATCAGCACGGTGCCGGCATAGTCGCCGATCACCTCCTGCAACAGGTCGAGCGTCTCCAGGTCGAGGTCGTTGGTCGGCTCGTCGAGCACCAGCAGGTTGGAATGCCGCGCGAACTCGCGCGCGAGCAGCAGCCGCGAACGCTCGCCGCCGGACAGCGTGCCGATCTTCGCCTCGGCGATGCTCGGGTCGAACAGGAATTCCTTCAAATAGCCGTGGACGTGCTTCTTCACGCCCAGCACCTCGATCCAGTCGCCGCCGTCGGCGAGCACGTCGCGCACGCGCTTTTCCGGCGCCATCAGCTTGCGCTGCTGGTCGATGACGATGCCGTCGAGCGTCTTGGCGCGGGTGATCTTGCCCAAATCCGGCGCCAGCTCGCCGGTCAGCATGCGCAGCAGCGTCGTCTTGCCGGCGCCGTTGCCGCCGACGATGCCGATGCGGTCGCCGCGCCGCACGCGCAGCGAGAAGTCCTTGATGACGGTACGGTCGCCGAACGCCTTGGTGACGTGCTCCGCGTCGATGACCACCTTGGTCTTGGTGTCGTCGCTCTCCACCGCGAGCTTGGCGGTGCCCTGCGGCCCCGTCATCGCCGCGCGTTCGGCGCGCATCTTGTGCAGCGCCTCGAGCCGGCCCTGGTTGCGCTTGCGCCGTGCCGTCACGCCGCGGTGCAGCCAGTGCTCCTCGATCTTGAGCTTGGCGTCGAGCTTCTCGGCGGCGCGCTGCTCCTCGGCCTGCACCGTGTCCATCCAGGCGTCGAACCCGCCGAAGCCGATCTCGTTGCGGCGGATGGTGCCGCGGTCCAGCCACAGCGTCGACCGCGTCAGCCGGGTCAGGAAGGTCCGGTCGTGGCTGATCGCGACGAAGGCGCCGGTGAAGCGGCCGAGCCATTCCTCCAGCCATTCGATCGCCGAGAGGTCGAGGTGGTTGGTCGGCTCGTCGAGCAGCAGCACGTCGGGCTGCATCGCCAGCGCGCGCGCGATCGCGGCGCGGCGCCGCTCGCCGCCGCTGGCGGTCGCCGCCTCGCGCGACAGGTCGATGCCGAGCTGGTCGGCGATCGCCTCCACCTCATGCGTCGCGGCGGCATCCTCGCCGTGACAGGCGAAGTCGTGCAGCGTCGCGAAGCCGGAGACGTCGGGATCCTGCTCCAGCAGCACGACGCGCGTGCCCGGCACCATCGTCCGGCGGCCTTCGTCGGAATCGAGCGTACCGGCGATCAGCCGCAGCAGCGTCGACTTGCCCGCGCCGTTGCGCCCGATCAACGCCAGCCGGTCGCGCTGGCCGATATGCAGGTCCAGGCCGCGGAACAGCCAGCCGGATCCCTGGATCAGGCCGAGGCCCTCGTAGCTCAAGATGGGTGCTGCCATGCCGGGCAGGTAGGCGGCCGCCGCCGACGGAGCAAGTTGCCGCCGTGCAACACCTGGTCCGCTGGGCATATTCATAGGCTATTCAACGCGCTCCCCCTATGCCAACCAGTATGAGGATGTTGGTTCGAGCCGGTCTCTGCGTGTGCGCGCTGCTGCCTGTGGCAGCGGCTGCGGCCCCCGTGGCCGGCGTGCAACGCCATCGCGGCGACCAGGAAGCGGCGATGGAAGGCCGCAAGCAGGGCCAGATCCTGCCGCTGCGCGAGATCGAGCGCCGCGTCGTGGGCGCAATGCGCGGCGCGCAGTATCTGGGGTTCGACTTCGACGCCGACAGCGCCATTTACACGCTCAAGTTCCTGCGCGATGGCGCGGTGATCTGGGTCGATGTCGACGGCCGCACCGGGCGGATCGTCGGCCGCACGGGACCATGAAGCCTCGGAAAGGGTGAGAATGCGCGTTCTGATCGTCGAGGACGAACCGAATCTGGGCCGGCAGCTGCGGGCTACGCTGGAAGGGGCGGGCTATGCCGTCGACCTCGCCACCGACGGCGAGGAGGGGCATTTCCTCGGCTCCACCGAAACCTACGACGCGATCATCCTCGATCTGGGCCTGCCCGAGATCGACGGGCTGACCGTGCTCGACCGCTGGCGCAAGGAAGGCCGCACCGCGCCGGTGCTGGTGCTCACCGCGCGCGACAGCTGGTCCGACAAGGTCGCCGGGCTCGACGCGGGCGCCGACGACTATGTCGCCAAGCCGTTCCAGACCGAGGAACTGATCGCCCGGCTGCGTGCGCTGATCCGCCGCGCCTCGGGCAACGCCTCGGCCGAGCTGATCGCCGGCGACATCCGTCTCGACACGCGGTCGGGCAAGGTCACCAAGGCGGGCGAGCCGGTCAAGCTCACCGCGCAGGAATACAAGCTGCTCAGCTACCTGATCCACCACAAGGGCAAGGTGGTCAGCCGCACCGAGCTGATCGAGCACATCTACGACCAGGATTTCGATCGTGATTCGAACACCATCGAAGTGTTCGTCACGCGCATCCGCAAGAAGCTGGGTCCGGACGTGATCACCACGATCCGGGGTCTCGGCTACAGCCTCGACGAGCCGGGCGCGCCTGCGCCGGTGGCGTGACGCGCGGCCGCGCTTCGCACCGGGTGAGGGCGGGCGGACGATGAGACCCTGGGGCGGATTGCTCGACACCTGGGCGTCGCGGCGCGAGAAGCCGGCGACGCCGGTGCAGCCGCGGCCGGGCGATCCGGCGCCGCGCAGCTACGTGCGGGTGACGGGGTCGCTCAGCCGCCGCATGATCCTGATCGCGGCGGCGTGGATTCTCGTGCTGCTCGCGGGCGGCGGCTACGCGCTCGATCGGGTGCTGAGCTCGGCCATCACCCGCAACTTCGACGACCAGCTCGACTATCTGCTCACCTCGATGATGGTGACGGCGGAGATCGGCCCGGACGGCGAGGTGCTGTTCAACCGCACGCTGGGCGACCAGCGCTTCCTCGAGCCCGGATCGGGGCTGTATTGGCAGGTCAGCGGCAAGGGGTACGAGATCTATCCCTCGCGGTCGCTGTGGGACCGCAAGCTGCCCGAAGGGGCGCTGCACCACGATAAGGACATCCACACCTACGAAAGCGACGCGTTCCCGGACGAGAAGCTGCGGATCGTCGAGCGCGACGTGATGCTGCCGGGCTCGCCGGTGCGCTGGCGCTTCCAGGTCGCCGAATCGACGGAGGTGCTCGACGCGCAGATCCTGGCGCTGCGCCGCACGCTGGTGCGCAGCTTCCTGCTGCTCGGGCTCGGACTGATCGTGATGGCGGCGTTGCAGACCTGGTACGGGCTGCTGCCGTTGCGCAAGCTGCGCTACGCGATCGCGCGGCTGCGCGGCGGCGAGGCGGCGCGGCTGGAGGGGGCGATGCCCGCCGAGGTCGCGCCGATGGTCGAGGAGCTCAACGCGCTGGTCGAGCACAACGACCGGCAGGCCGAGGAGGCGCGGCGCCACGCCGGCAATCTGGCGCATGCGCTCAAGACGCCGCTCACCGTCATCATGAACGCCGCCGCGGCGGGGCAGGACGATCTCGCCGACACGGTGGTTCGCGAGGCGCGGACGATGCGCCGCCAGGTCGATCACCATCTCGCCCGCGCGCGGGCGGTCGGGCGTCGCGGCAGCGCGCACAGCCGCACCCCGGTCTGGCCGTCGGTCGAGGCGGTGGAGCGCGCGGTCGGGCGGCTCTATCCCACCGTCCGAGTCGACGTGGACGGTGCGCGCGACCTCATTGCCCGCATCGAGCGGCAGGATCTGGACGAAATTCTCGGCAATCTCGTCGAGAATGCCGCCAAATACGGCGGCGGCAGCGTGTTCGTGACGGTGCGCGCCGACATGGGGTTCGCCGAAATCCAGGTCGAGGACGACGGCGTCGGCATTCCCGAGGCCGATCGCCAGCGGATCTTCGACCGCGGCGTCCGGCTCGACAGCGGCAAGCCCGGCACGGGCCTCGGCCTCGCGATCGTGCGCGACGTCGCCGAGATCTACGAAGGCACCGTCACGCTGGAAGAGAGCGAGGATCTGGGCGGCCTGCTGGTGCGGCTGCGCCTGCCGGCTTTCGGCTGAGCGCGGGAACGGAGCACGATGCGCTGATCGGTCGCCCGCGCGTCGCTCAGAAGATCGCCAGCCCCATGCGTTTGACCGCGGCGGTGTAGCCGCGCATGCCTTCGAACGCCGTTTCGGTGAGGGCGATATAGGCGCGGCGGCGGTCGAGCGGGTCGTCTTCGCGCTCGAACAGGCCCGCCTCGGTCATGGTGGTGATCCAGCGTAGCGCGGTGGTGGGCGGTACGGCGGCGGCGATGCACAGGCTGGAGACCGAGACCGACGCCCGCTCCAGCCGGGCGGCCATCAGGTCGAGCAGCATGTCCCACGCCGGGTCGGCGAACAGCTGCGCGTCGAAGAACTGCGCGCGCAGCCGCCGTGCGCGGATCACCGATCGGATCGCGGCGGGTTGCGGCAGCGACTGCTCGCCGGCGCCGTCGTGCCGCGTTCCGTGCGGAAGCTCGAAGCCGTGGCCATCGGCCTGTTGCGCGGCGAAGCCGGGCCGCTCGTGCCCGTTGCCAGCGCCGCGGATACCCCCACCGTGTCCGTCGGCCGGACTCATCCGCTTGATCGCCTCGGCGATGCGCGCGACCTCTTCGCTCAAGCGGCGCAGTTCGTTGTCGTGTTCGTGCACGCTGCTGTGGAACTGGACGGTGGTCGGACGGCCGGCGATCGCCAGCGCCGCGACTCGATCGGCGACGTCGGGCTCGCACAGCAGTTGCATGCCCGACGCGGTCACCTGCGCGGCGACCTGGTCGAGCTGCCCCTCGCTGAAGCAGACGACGAGTCGCGCGCCATATTGCTCGGCGAGCGACTGGCCCCGCAGCAGCAGCCGGTCGAGCTCGCCCGGGCTGGCGCGTCCGGCCTCGATCAGGACGATGTCGAGCGCGGCGAGCAGCGGCAACGCGCCGCCGAGATGCTGGAAGTCGCTGCGCGCGACCACGCGCGTCCCCGCCAGCGCCGCCGCCTGCTCCGCAGCCTCGATGCTGGCGGGGTCGTCGGCGGCGAGGAACACCGTCGCCGCGTTGCTATACCCGCCGTGGGGGTCCGGACCGTCCATCGAAGCCTCTGAAGCGAGCGAAGACGGTTCCAGCATGCAGCAAGTCCCCATCGTGAATCAGGCGTTAAGCACCCATTACGGGTCTTTACCTGCCACAGTCGAGGCTCCGTATCAATCGATCGCCTTCACGATCTCTTCTGTCATCTTCTTGGCGTCGGCGAGCAGCATCATGGTGTTGTCCATGTAGAACACCGGGTTGTCGACGCCGGCATAGCCCACCCCGCCCATCGAGCGCTTGACGAAGAGCACGGTCTTGGCCTTCTCCACGTCGAGCACCGGCATGCCGTAGATCGGCGAGCTCTTGTCGGTCTTGGCCGAGGGGTTGGTGACGTCGTTGGCGCCGATCACGAAGGCGACGTCGGTCTGCGCGAACTCGGCGTTGATGTCCTCCAGCTCGAACACCTCGTCATAGGGGACGTTCGCCTCGGCCAGCAGCACGTTCATGTGGCCGGGCATGCGGCCCGCCACCGGATGGATGGCGTATTTGACGCGAACGCCGTGAGCCTTGAGCTTGTCGGCCATCTCGCGCACCGCGTGCTGCGCCTGCGCGACCGCCATGCCGTAGCCCGGGACGATGACGACCTGCTCGGCCTGGCTCATCAGGAAGGCGGCATCCTCTGCCGAGCCGCGCTTCCACGGCCGGTCGATCGCCTCACCGCCGCCGGCCGCGCTCTCCGCGCCGAACCCGCCGGCGATGACGCTCAGGAAGCTGCGGTTCATCGCGCGGCACATGATATAGCTGAGGATCGCGCCCGAGCTGCCGACCAGCGCGCCGGTGATGATCATCGCGCTGTTTTCGAGCGTGAAGCCCATCGCCGCCGCCGCCCAGCCCGAATAGCTGTTGAGCATCGACACCACGACCGGCATGTCCGCGCCGCCGATCGGCACGATCAGCAGGAAGCCGACCACGAAGGCGAGCAGCGTCACGGCCCAGAACATCCACGGCGTCTGGGTGTGCGCGAACTGTGCCGTCAGCGCGAGGATGAGGCCGAGCACGCCCAGGTTGATGAAGTGCCGGCCCGGCAGCAGGATCGGCTTGCCCGACATCGAGCCGTTGAGCTTGAGGAAGGCGATCACCGATCCGGAGAAGGTGATCGCGCCGATCGCGGCGCCCAGCGTCATCTCGATCCGGCTGACCGGATGGATCGCCGCGAACGGCTGGCCGATCAGCGGCACCACCAGCTCGGCGATGCCGAACGCGATCGGGTTGAGGAAGGCGGCGGCGGCGACCAGCACCGCGGCCAGCCCGACCAGCGAGTGGAAGGCGGCGACCAGCTGCGGCATCGCCGTCATCGCGATCCGCCGCGCGATGACGAGGCCGATGACGGCGCCCAGCCCGATCGCGCCGAGGATTTCGAGAAGGGTGATCCAGTCAGGCAAAAACTGGAGTCCGTGCTCGATTGCGGCAGCGCTTCCGCCATACGGGTTCGCGGCCATCGGCAGGTGCGTCAGCAAGGTGGTCACCACCGCGATGCCCATGCCGATCATGCCGAGGCGGTTGCCGCGCCGCGACGTGGCGGGGGAGGAGAGTCCGCGCAGCGCGAGGATGAAGCACACGCCCGCGATCAGATAGGCCAGCGCCACCCAGGGGTTAACCGAAGCCGTATGTTCCATCCTGAACCCCCTTTTCCGTCCACGCCGGCCGGTGAAACCTGCAAACCTCCACCATCATGCTGACGAACGTCAGCATCCAGACACGCTCCATCTGGAATTCAGGCGGAGCGGCAATGGATCCTGACCTTCGTCAGGATGACGTCGAATATACCCCGACGGCCTTCGCCGGGAGGACGACCTAGTGCTTGGCGGCCGCGTCCGGTCGCTCCTTCTTCTTGTACATCGCCAGCATCCGCTCGGTGACGGCGAAGCCGCCGAAGATGTTGATGCTTGCCAGCACCACGCCCAGCAGGCCGAGCCATTTGGAGCCCGGCGCGCCCGAGGCGGCACCCGCGACCAGCGCGCCGACGATGATCACCGAGGAGATCGCGTTCGTCACCGCCATCAGCGGCGTGTGCAGCGCCGGGGTGACCGACCAGACGACATAATAGCCGACGAAGCACGCCAGCACGAAGATCGACAGGATCGAGACGAAGTTCATGGCCGTGTCCTTCCGTCGTTGCCGGCGAGTGCGGCGAGGCAGGCGTCGAAGGCCGCCATCGCCGCCGGATCGCCGTCCGCCACCGTCACCCATTGCCCGTGCGCGGCGACCGCGCCGCCCAGCATCAGATTGTCGTGATGGCCGAAATCCTCGACCACCGAATCGCCGTCGTCGCCGACGAGCACGCGCATCCGGGTCGCAAAGTCCTCCGCGGCCGACGAATAGCCGTGGATCGGCCGGTCGAGCGCGGCGAAGAACCCCAGCTCGAACGCCGTGCCGCTGTCGGCACCCACCCCGCGGAACGGGGTGAGGTTGGCGACGATCGCATCGGCCGAACGCATCCGCGCCAGATTGGCGCGATAGATCGCCACGCCGTCCTCGAAGCTGCCGCTGGCCGAGGGGCTCGCCTCGACGTCGAACGGGAAGATCCCCTCGAATCCCAGCGCCGAGCAACGCGCGAGCTTCGCGCGTGCGACTGCGGGAGCGTCGGGCAGGAACACGTCGGGGCCGGCGAGATAAAGACGAAGCGCCATGCCGGCGGTCAGGCCTGCAGCCGCGGGTGCACCACCGTGCCGCCCTGCGTCAGGCGAATGCCCTGCGTCACCTCGTCGTCGTCGGGCAGCACCGGTCGTCCGGCGTCCTTGTCCCAATAGGCCGAGAGGAAGTTGTAGAGGTTGCGCGCGAACAGCGCCGAGGCGTCGGCGGCGAGCCGGCCGGGAACGTTGCGGTGGCCGAGGATGCGCACGCCGTGGCGCTCGACCACCTCGCCCGCGACCGCCCCCTCGACGTTGCCGCCCTGCTCGATGGCCAGGTCGACGACAATGCTGCCGGGGCGCATCGTCTGGAGCTGCGCGTCGGAGATCAGCCGCGGCGCCGGCTTGCCGGGAATCAGCGCCGTGGTGATCACCACGTCCTGCTTGGCGAGGTGGCTGGAGACGAGCTCGGCCTGCGCCTTCTGATACTCGGGCGACATTTCGGTAGCATAGCCGCCGCTGCCCTCGCCCTCGATCCCCGCGACGTTCTCGACGAAGATCGGCTTGGCGCCGAGCGACTGGATCTGCTCCTTCGTCGCCGAGCGCACGTCGGTGGCGGAGACCTGCGCACCCAGCCGGCGCGCGGTCGCGATCGCCTGGAGCCCCGCGACGCCGACGCCCATCACGAACACGCGCGCGGCCGAGACGGTGCCCGCCGCGGTCATCATCATCGGGAAGGCGCGGCCATAGGCGGCGGCAGCGTCGATGACGGCCTTGTAGCCGGCGAGGTTCGACTGCGACGACAGGATGTCCATTGACTGGGCGCGGGTGATGCGCGGCATCCACTCCATCGCCAGCGCGTCGATCCCCAGTGCGGCGTAGGCGTCGACTCGGGCGCGCTCGCCGAACGGGTTGAGCCCCGCGACCAGCCAGGCGCCCCGCTGGATGCCGGCAAGCGACTCGGGGGTGGGGCCCTGCACGCCCAGCACCACGTCGGCGCCGGTGAGCACCTCGGCACGGCTGCCGAGCGTCGCGCCGGCGGCGGCATAGGCCGAGTCGTCGTACGAGGCGGCGGCGCCGGCGCCGGCCTGGACGGCCACGTCTGCACCGAGTTGGACGAACTTCTTGACGGTTTCCGGAGTCGCGGCGACGCGCGGCTCACCGGCGGCCGTTTCGGACGGGACGGCGATCTTCATGTCAGGCGGCGATCAGCCACACCACGAAGGCGGCGACGAGAAGGACCACGATCGTCGCCCATTTCACCATCGCGAGGAAGCCGTGGTACGTACCCGTGTGGGCAGTCAGATCGCCATTGCCGGCCATGCTCGGATCCCCTGCAGTTTCCTGTTCGGGACGAGCTTAGACCCGTCGTCCCGGCGCGCCAACCCCGCGCCGGTAGGCTTAAGCTGCTCTTTACCTTCCGTGCTATAGCGACGGCGCGACAGGATTTGGGGAGGCGGGGATGACGCGCAACGGCCAGCGCCTGCTGATGGTGATTGACGACGACCCCGCGCAGCGCCGGCTGATCGCGGTGATCGCCGCCCGCCGCGGCTGGCGCACGATCTTCGAGGAGGACGTCGATTCGGCGCTGGCGACGCTCGCGACGCCCGACGGGCATACGCTCGACGCGATCCTGCTCGACCATCGCTTTCCGGACGGCGAGTCGGCGCTCGCCGGGCTGATCGCGGCGCTGCGCCGCAACCGCCCCGCGCTGCCGCTGCTGATGCTCACTGCCGACGGTTCGGTCGCGCACGCGGTCGCGGCGATGCGTGCCGGCGCCAGCGACTTCCTGGTCAAGCCGCTGGTGCCCGAACGGCTGCTCGCCGCGCTCGACGCGGCGGCAGGGGCCGAGGACTCGGGCGAGCTGCGGCCACTTGCCGAAAAGCTGTCGATGCCGCTGGCCTTCGACGAGGTGGTCGGTTCGGCACCGCAGTTCCGCGCGGCCCTCGCGATCGCGGCCAAGGCGGCGCGGGCGCGAGTCCCCGTGCTGATCGAGGGCGAGAGCGGCGTCGGCAAGGAAATGCTGGCCGAGGCGATCCACGCCGCATCGCCGCGCGCACGCCGGCCGATGGTGCACCTCAACTGTGGATCGACGCCGGCGAATCAGATCGAGAGCGCGCTGTTCGGCCACGAGAAGGGCGCCTTTCCCGGCGCGTTCGAACGCCGCACCGGCCGATTCGAGGAAGCCGACGGCAGCACGCTGTTCCTCGACGAGGTCGGCGAGATGCCGCTGCCGGTCCAGGCCAAGCTGCTCGACGCGATTCTGTCGGGCGAGGTGCGGCCGATCGGCGCCGCCTATGCGCGCAGCGTCGACGTGCGCGTGATCGCCGCGACCGACCGCACGCTGGTCGACGAGGTCGAGGCCGGGCGGTTCCGCGAGGACCTCTATTACCGCCTCAACGTCGTCCAGCTGACCATCCCGCCCCTGCGCGAGCGCCCCGGCGACGTGGGGCCGCTCGCGCGCCATCTGCTGGCGCGAATCGGGCGGCA
Source organism: Sphingomonas mangrovi (assembly GCF_047975845.1). Classification (NCBI taxonomy): domain Bacteria; kingdom Pseudomonadati; phylum Pseudomonadota; class Alphaproteobacteria; order Sphingomonadales; family Sphingomonadaceae; genus Sphingomonas; species Sphingomonas mangrovi. The sequence continues at coordinate 47,723 of NZ_JBIUCZ010000026.1, forward strand.
GCCGGGGCTGCGGCCGCTCGGCATTACCGACGAGGCGCTGTCGCTGCTCGCGGGCTACGACTGGCCGGGCAACGTCCGCCAGCTCCAGAACGCGCTGTTCCGCGCCGCGGTGCTGTGCGAGCGCGACGTGCTGACGCTGGCCGACTTCCCGCAGATCGCGCAGCGTTCCGACGAGGACACCGGCCGCCGGCCGACGCCGATCCGGCCGACCGAGGCCGGCGTCACGCTGTTCCGCCCCGACGGCAACCTGCGCGCGCTCGACGAGATCGAGGCGGACGTGATCCGGCTGGCGATCGGCCATTATCGTGGGCGGATGAGCGAAGTCGCCCGCCGCCTCGGCATCGGCCGCTCGACGCTCTACCGCAAGCTGGGCGAACTGGGGATCGACCAGAGCGCGGCGTGATCCGCCTCGGGGTGCCTCACAGACAGCGCCGCGGCCCGTCCGCCACCGCGCGGGCACGCGCGTTCTGGTCCGCGCCGGGCGCGATCTTCGCGGATAGGCACGGCGTCTGCGCCAGCGACACCGACAGCAGATAGGAGGTCGGCCGCGACGGCTGGTCGGGATTCTCCACCACGGCATAGCGCAGGATCAGCGCATCGGGGCGGAAGCGGCCGTCCTCTTCGCGCCCGCGCCACTCGATCCGCTTGCCCAGTTCGCTGAAGCCGCCGCTGCCGATCGAGGGCAGGCGGAGGTTATGCTGGGTGTCGTCGGCAACGATCATCAGATTGTGCCGCCCGTCGGCCTCGACGAGCGTCAGCCGATAGCCGCCGAGGCCCGGACAGGTCGACTCGAAGAATCCCGCTTCCTCGGGCGCCGAGCGTACCAGCTGGCACTCGTCGAGGCTGGTGTAGCGCGATACGCGGCCGACAGCAGGGCTCTCCGACGCGGCCGGGGTGGGCGTCGCGGCCTCCGGAGCCGGGGAGGGCGAGGGTGCGACCTCGGGCGCCGGCAGCGTCTCGGCGGGGGCGGCGGCATTGGGCGCCCTGTCCTCGGGCTCGGATTGACACGCGCCGAGACCGGCGAGCAGCAGGATCGGGAGCAGCTTCCTCATGCAGGCGAAACGATCGGCGGGCCGAAACGGTTCGCTCGGCAGCCTTCCCCCGCCAGGGGTCCACCTTCGCGAACGGCCCGCAACGCTCCCCTCCCGTCATCCTGACGAAGGTCAGGATTCATTGCCGCTCCGCTTGCGACTCGGTTGTCGCGCGGTGTTCTTCGGCGCTTCTATCCCGCCAGCGCGGTATCGCGCAGCCCGCGCCAGACGCGCAGCGCCTGCACCGTCTCGGGTACGTCATGGACGCGCAGCAGCTGCGTGCCGGTCTCGGCCCCCTTCAGCGCCAGCGCCAGCGATCCGCCCAGCCGGCGGTCGGCGGGCGCCTCGTTGGAAAGCGCGCCGATCATCCGCTTGCGGCTGGCGCCGAGCAGGACGGGGCAGCCGAGGCCGTGAAAGATCGCCAGCCCGTTGACCAGCGCCAGGTTCTCGGCCAGCGACTTGCCGAAGCCGATGCCGGGATCGACCAGAATGTTGGCGCGGGCGACGCCGCCGGCGACCACCGCCTCGATCCGCTGCTCCAGCCAGTCGAACACCTCGGTCAGCACGTTGCCGTAGCCGGGGCGGGCGTGGCCGCCGCTCTCCGGATCGGGCGAGTGCATCAGCACCACCGGGCAGCCGGCACGCGCCACCACGTCGAGCGCGCGCGGATCGAAGCGGAGCGCGGCGACGTCGTTGACCAGATGCGCACCCGCGGCCAGCGCCGCCTCCATCACGCTCGCCTTGCGCGTGTCGATCGACACTGGCGTGCCGCTCGCCGCCAGCCGCTCGATCACCGGCACGACGCGCGCGATCTCGTCGCCTTCCCACACGGTCGTGGCACCCGGCCGGGTCGATTCGCCGCCGACGTCGATCAGCGCCGCGCCCGCCGCCGCCATGTCGTGGCCGGCGCCGGCGATCGCCTCCGGATCGGTGCCGTGGGCGCCGCCATCGGAAAAGCTGTCGGGCGTGCAGTTGAGGATCCCGGCGACCAGCGGCTGGTCGAAGCGCAGCACGCGGTCGCCGGCGCGAATCGGCGCGCGCGGCGCGGTGATTCGTTCGTCGAGCATGCGGAGCCGCGCGCCCTGCGCGCTCGATACCCGCTCGAGCAGCTGCGGGAGGTCCGCCAGCGCCACCGTGGTGCGGAAGGCGGGGGCGAGCAGTTCGTAGGCGGCGAACCACTGCATCCCACCCGCCAGCCGCGCGGCCTGTCCGTCGAGGCCCACCGGCGTGTCGACGAAGTGGATCGGCCGGAGGTGGAGGCGGGCGTCGGGCGGGGGCAGCATCATCCCCCCGCTTTCGCGCAGCGCCCGCCGGGCTGCAACGGGGCGTCTTCCAACATCGTGCTGCGTGGGTCGGCAGGAGCCTAGGTGTTCAGTCCCGGCATCTGGTGGATCGGATTGACGATGAAGCGTTCTGGCTCTGAGGTCCAGAGCTTGGCGATGTATTCGTAGGGTGTGAGGCCGCT